>NZ_JBICNX010000029.1:0-38576 GCF_043107035.1 Staphylococcus sp. 231237_7MaSpsaltlick | reverse complement strand
TGGATAGACAGACTTTTACAGATTTAATTCAAACAAAATTTAAAATGGTTCGTATCGAAGCGGGTTATACGCAAGATACTATGGCTCAGACTATAGGTCTTTCAAAGAAGACATTAGTTCAAATAGAAAAAGAGAGAGTATTACCTAACTGGACAACATGTGTGTCAATTTGTGCATTATTTAGAGATTCAGATGTACTAAATAGTACGTTTGGCTGTGATCCATTAGAAATGGTACAAACAATTTCTCGTAACCATTGTGCATATCCAAATCATTCAACTACAAGTGATATTTATTGGAATACTGTAGATACTCGAAATGGTTTTATTTTACAAAGTAACAAAGTTAGCGATATCTATCGTGTGCTTAATAAAGAAACGCAACCTATTTTTGGTACTTCAAAAATGAGAGAAGCGGAAACATATTTCGGTAGAATTTCTAAAGAAGAATTAATGCACGTATAAATGAATGCATTATAAAGTGATAGAAGAATCATTATTTATATGATTTAGTTTTAAAGAAAAGAAAGTGCTTAAATTATATTTGAATGATTTAGTCACTATATTATAAATTTGACCTAAACAGAGATTTAGGTCTTTTTTATTTTTATAAACAATTTAATAAACATAAAAAGGTGTTATGCTACACATTTAAGTATGGTATGTTATACAATGTGAAAATAGTTTTACGTATTAATAAGACTTATAAAGATAATATTTAAAGGAGTTTATGTAAATGCATGCATTTCTGATCATAATATTTATGATGGTTATAGGTGCGTTAATTGGTGGTGTAACAAATGTAATTGCAGTTCGAATGTTATTCCATCCTTTTAAAACATACTATATATTTAAAAAAAGAGTACCATTCACACCAGGTCTTATTCCTAAAAGACGTGGTGAAATTGCAGATAAAATAGGACAAGTTGTAGAGGAGCATTTACTTACAGAATCAGTATTTAAATCAAAATTAAATGCACCGTCTTCTAAAGAAGCGATAGAGGTATTATTACTACAACAAATAGCTAAATTAAAACAAGATTCTACAACTATACAATATTTTGCAAATAAGTTAGACGTTGATGTCACTGACTATACAAACGATAAATTACAACAGTTAGTTCATACTAATTTGGATAAATTTTATTTAGAACATAAAGACCAATCAGTGAATATGATTTTGCCTGAAGAAATTGAACAAGCAATTGATGAAAAAGTTGCGTTATTACCGGATTTATTATTTTCGAGGGCACGTGTTTATTTACAATCTGATAAAGGTGCAACAGATATTGCATCGATGTTGGATACATTTTTCCAAGAAAAGGGGAAAATCGTAGGGTTATTACAAATGTTTATGACGAAGGAAAGTATCGCTGAACGTATACAACAAGAATTAATTAGATTGACACAGCATCCGAAAGCGAAGTCAATTGCAACTCAAGTGATTGATAGTGAATATCAGACGATGAAAACCAAACACCTATCTGAATTAGTGACTGCCACTCAATTTGATTCGTTTAAGCAGTCTGCAAGTGATTTAGCAGTAAGCTATCTAGGTATAGATGACAAAGCGAAACAACCACTACATCAATTAATGCCAAACTTTATATCTTTCTTAGAAAATAAAGTAGCAAAGAAATTAACAGATGTAATTATAGAAAATGCATCAGAACATCTTTCACCAATAATGAAAAAGATCAATTTAAGACAATTGGTAGAGGAACAAATCAACACATTCGATTTAGACTATATTGAAAAATTAATTATTGATATCGCCAATAAAGAATTAAAATTAATCATGTTTCTTGGTTTTTTATTGGGTGGTATTATTGGTCTATTACAAGGCGTAATTGCTATCTTTGTATAACATAATAAATTATGTTATTGTAATAGCGATGTGGTTTTAACACATAAACACAAAAGGAGTGAAGCAGAATGGCAGTAAATTTATACGATCATGCTAATCAATTAGAACAAGCTTTAAGAGAAAGTGATGAATACAAAGCAATTCAAAACGCTTATACTAAAGTTAAAGAAAATCAAGAATCAAAAGACTTATTCGATGAGTTCCGTGAAACTCAATTAAGCTTCCAACAAAAACAAATGCAAGGTGAAGAAATCGGTGAAGAAGAGCTACAAAAAGCACAAGAACAAGCTCAAAAAATCGAAAATGACTCTAATATTTCTGAATTAATGGCTGCTGAGCAAAACATGAGCCAAGTATTCCAAGAAATCAACCAAATCATCGTTAAACCTTTAGACGAAATCTACGCTGACTAATACAATATTTTATCGTGGAAATGATTTGTGAAAGTTAACATAGGGTAATATTGCATAACTTTCAAGCTGTCGACAAAGTTTCAAACTTTGTCGACAGTTTTTTTTTTATTGAGTGATTTCATTAACAGTGAATGTTATATATTGTCATTACTTGTTTTATCGACTGATGCTTTACCATTGTGGTAAAATATATAGATACTAGGTGGTGACATGTGTGCTTTTTAATAAGCAAATTATTTTTGTTGAAATTAATTTTATGGCATAGCATACATAGCTACAAATACCTTTCTATAAAGGAGAACATAAATCATATGGTTAAATTTATTCATTGTGCTGATTTACATCTAGATAGCCCTTTTAAATCTAGAAGTTATTTGAGTCAGTCTATATTTGAAGATATGCAAAATAGTGCTTATGAAAGCTTTAAAAAAATTATAGATTTAGCATTGAATGAAGAAGTTGATTTTCTAATTATTTCTGGTGATTTATTTGATCAAGAGAATCGTACATTGCGAGCAGAAGTATTTTTAAAGGAACAATTTAATAGATTAGCAAAAGAGCAAATTTTTGTATATATATGTCATGGAAACCACGATCCATTATCTGCAAATATTGGTACTGAATGGCCAGAAAATGTATCAGTGTTTTCTGAAAATGTTGAAACATATCAAACTATTACTAAAAGTGGAGAAGAAATTTATTTACATGGTTTCAGTTACCAAAATGATGCCAGTTATGAAAATAAAATAGATGCTTATCCATCAAGTCAAGGTCAAAAAGGTATTCATATAGGTATCTTACATGGAACATACAGTAAGACAAATTCAAAAGATCGATATACGGAATTTAGATTAGAAGATTTAAATAGTAAGTTATATCATTATTGGGCACTCGGTCATATTCATGAAAGGCAAGCATTAAGTGACATGCCTCAAATTCATTATGCTGGTAATATTCAAGGTCGTCATTTTAAGGAACTTGGCGAGAAAGGCTGCTTACTAGTAGAAGGAGACAATTTAAAGCTCAACGTAACATTTGTACCTACTCAATTTATTCGTTTTGAAAAGGCAACAATAGAAACAGATAAAACCTCGAAGCAAGGTTTATTTGAAGTGATACAGGCCTTCAAGGAACAAGTAAGAAAGAATGGTAAATCAATTTATCAACTTACAGTAGAAATTACCACAGATCAATTTGTGTCTGAACAAGATTTAATTCAAGTTGAAGAAATGATTAGTGATTATGAGGAAAATGAACATAATTTTGTATTTATTGAAGACTTGACTATCCGCAACCAATTTGAAGATCAAAATACGTTAGTTAAAGAGTTTGCGCCAGAACTTATAGCAGACAATAGTGTTTTCGATCAAGCGATGAACGACTTATATTTAAACCCTAAAGCTTCTAAGTACCTTGAAAATTATAATGACTTTGATCGACGTCAGTTGATTGAACACGCTGAACAACTATTGAAGTCAGATATGAGGGGGGAATAAAATGAAAATCAAATCATTAGAAATTTATGGTTATGGTCGTTTTGTAGAGAGGAAAATTGATTTTGATGATCATTTTACGGAGATTTATGGTGAAAATGAAACTGGTAAGTCTACAATACAAGCCTTTATTCACTCAATACTATTCGGTTTCCCAACTAAAAAAGAAAATGAACCAAGATTAGAACCACGTATGGGTAATCAATATGGTGGAAAGTTAACCTTAATACAAGATGATGGCTCACAAGTAGAGGTTGAACGTATTAAAGGTAGTGCAGTAGGCGATGTAAAGGTTTATTTACCAAATGGTATGATTAAAGATGAGGCATGGCTGAAAAAAGAGTTGAATTATATCTCTAAACGTACATATCAAGGCATATTTTCTTTTGATGTACTGGGCTTACAAGATATTCATAAGAAAATGGATGAAACACAGCTTCAAAATTATTTATTACAAGCAGGCGCTTTAGGTTCGACAGAATTCACAAGTATGCGTGAACTAGTGAATGAGAAGAAGGAATTGTTGTATAAGAAAAATGGTCGTAACCCTATAATTAATCAACAAATTGAGCAATTGAGAGAATTAGAAACTCAAATTAGAGAAGAAGAAGCAAAGCTAACAAACTATAAACGTTATGTCGATGATAAAGATAAGTCAGAACGCCGTTTGAATCATTTGAAACAAAATTTAACCCAATTATCTAAAATGCACGATCAAAAACAAAAAGAATTAGCTTTACATGAACAAACTCAAGAATGGAAAGCATTGGAAGCGGATTTAAATATAGAACCAATCCAATTTCCAGAACAAGGTATTGATCGATATGAAGCTGCTAAACTTCAAACACAAAACTTAAAAAGAGATATTGGTTTACGTGAAGAACGCTTAGCGCATTTAACAGCAGAAAACGATAAAATCAACTTACCAAAGCAAAGTGATATTGATGCATTTAATCACATTCAGCAACAAGAAAATGAAATAAAGCAAAAGGAATATGAATTAAAATCCTTAGAAAAAGACATTTCAGATAAAGAACGCGAAAAAACAGGTTTAAAATCAAATATTGGTTGGCAAGATGTACATCATCATGTTGATAGTTCTGAAGCAATGAAGAGTCATATTAGTAATCAAATTAAGAATAAACAAGAACAAACGGCTATTATTCAACAGTTAGAACGCGATATTGAAGAAAATAAAATAGATAAAGATACTAATAATGCAGAGATGGATGCATTAGAAAAGGATATTGTTCCTGAAGAAAACTTTGAGAAAAAGAAACAATATAATAAACGTGTATTTGAATTACAAGAAAAAAATAATTTATATCAGAAAATGAAAGAAGCTTTTGATATTGAACAACGTGAAAATGAGAGAAAACAAAATCTATTCCGTATGAGTCTAATTATCTTAGCGGTTATAGGCATTGGATTAACTATATTTTCATTTGTATCAGCAAATATCATTTTCGGTGTTATATTTGCAATTTTATCTGTAATCTTTATAATTGGTATTTTTATGGTTAAATCAAAAGAAGTTGGACATAGTGAAACTTTTTCTAAAGAAATTGATGACTTACAACATAAAATTAAACATTTAGAAGATAATTATGATTTAGACTTTGACTTAGATGATCAATATAGAGTTAGAGAACAATTACAAAATGCAATTAAGACTAATGAGGCATTAGATAAAAAAGCAAGCTATTTAACTACGAATTTAGAACAAGCTCAACAACACTATCAAACTGCTGATAATAATATTAATAGTGTGAAAGCCGATTTATACCTTTCTGATAAAATGTCAGATGAATTAATCATAGATAGTATTGCAACAATGAATAAAGTAAAAGAACATGACACACACATTATTGAGTTATCAGAGCAGGCGCGTCAATTGAAAGAAGAAATTACGGCATTTTATAATCATGCCAAGGAAGTTACTAAAAATCAGTTTACTTATGTAAGTGATTTGTCATTATTTCACGATGTGAATCAGTGGTTGAAAGAAGAGACAAATAATGTTGATAAATGGAACCGCAATGATGAACAAATTAAATTATTACAAAGTGAACTTGGTCAATTACAAAAGCGTTTGACAGAAAATAATAATGTAATTAGTGAACTCTTTGGATTTGTAAATGTTCAAAATGAAGAGGACTACTATCAACACCATGTACAATATCAAACGTATCAACAACAAATGTCAAGATTTAATGATTTATCTAAATATCTTGAAAATCAAAATTATTCATATGATGTGAGTTCTAAATTGAGTGAGAAAACATTGGCTCAACTTCAAGAAGAGGATGAAACATTATCACGTCAAGTAGATGATTATAATGACCAATATTTAGAAATGCAGGCAGAAGTGAGTGACTTAAATGCTAAAATTACAGATATGGAGACCGATAAGACTTTAGCAGACTTACGTCATAAGTTCCACATTCTCAAAAATAAAGTTAATGATGAAGCCAAAGATTGGGCTAGCCTAAGTTACTTACAATCATTAGTAGAAGGCCACATTAAGCAAATAAAAGATAAACGTTTGCCACAAGTGATAAATGAAGCAACAGATATATTTAGTCATTTAACAAATGGTAATTATGTACAAGTAACTTATGCCAATGATGAATTAATGGTTAAACATTATAATGGACAAATGTATGAGCCTGTTGAATTGAGTCAGTCAACGAAAGAAATTTTATATATTGCATTAAGACTTAGTTTAATTAAGACGTTAAAACCATACTATCCATTCCCAATCATCATAGATGATGCATTTGTTCATTTTGATAAGCGCAGAAAGGAAATCATGATGAACTATTTAAGACAAATGCCGTCAAATTATCAAATGTTATACTTTACTTGTGTGAAAGATACAAGTGTGCCTTCAAAACAAATAATCACACTGAACAAATATGAGGAAGGCGGTAAATAATGAGAAATGTAGAGAAATTAAACCCAGGAGATGCTGTAGATCACTTTTTCTTAATTCACAAAGCGACACAGGGTGTTACTGCACAAGGGAAAGATTATATGACACTTTACTTGCAAGATAAAAGTGGCGATATAGAGGCGAAATTGTGGACAGTTACCAAGGATGATATGAAAATATTAGAACCAGAAAAAATTGTGCATGTACAAGGTGATGTCATTAATTATCGTGGTAGAAAGCAAATGAAGATCAATAAAATTCGTCTTGCAACACCTGAAGAAAACCTTAAACCACACGATTTTATTGATGGAGCACCATTATCGCCAGATGAAATACAAGATGAAATTGCTCACTTTATGTTAGAAATTGAAAATGCGAGTTTACAACGTATTACACGACATTTAATACGAAAGTATCAAGAGGCATTTTTCACATTTCCAGCTGCGAGTACGCATCATCATAATTTCTCTAGTGGTCTAAGCTATCACGTGTTAACAATGTTACGTGTGGCTAAGTCAATATGTGATATTTATCCGTTACTTAATCGTAGTTTGTTATACAGTTCGATTATCTTGCACGATTTAGGTAAAGTAAAAGAACTAAGTGGTCCAGTGGCTACTTCTTATACAGTAGAAGGGAATTTACTTGGGCATATTTCAATTGCGAGTGATGAAGTTGCAGAAGCAGCGAGAGAATTGAAAATTGATGGTGAAGAAGTTATGTTACTAAGACACATGATATTGGCCCACCATGGTAAAATGGAGTTCGGATCACCGAAATTACCACATTTAAAGGAAGCGGAAATATTATTCTTTATCGATAACATAGATGCTAAGATGAATATGTTTGAAAAAGCCTATAAAAAGACTGACAAAGGTCAATTTACTGAACGTATCTTTGGTTTAGAAGGGCGTCAATTTTATAATCCGAAGTCAATCGATTAATACAAAATCCCACTATAAACTGTGATTATTATAGTTTATAGTGGGATTTTTATGTGCTTAAAGAAGTTGTTGTAGAAGCGTTATAAGTCCTTTAAACAGCGATTGTTACTTTTTTATTTATAAAATGATGGCAATTTGTTAACCATTTCTCGTTGTGCATTTGTCATTACTTCATTATCGCTATAAATCGCTGTACCCTCTGCACGAACGATATCAAATGAATCAAATCCCATTATTTCTTCAAACATCGCTTTTAAATAGTCATATGAAAATTCAAGTTTGGTATAACGATCATTATTAGTATAGACGGATCCACTCGCTTGTAATAATAAGCCTTTATAATTATCTGTCATTAAGCCTACTGAACCATCAGAAGTATACTTGAATGTTTCTCGAGCAATTAAAATGTTATCCATATAGTCCTTCAATTTTGAAGGTATATTAAAATTGTGCATAGGCATCACAATTACAATACGGTGATGCTCTTTAAATTGAGTAATTAATTCGGTCCAAATATGAAACAGTTGAGATTCAATGGTATCAAGTTTTTGATGATTATTTTGCTTTTCCCAAATGTTTAATAATTGTTGATTATCTAACTTAGGAATTACAGTTTCATATATATTTAAAGTAGTTATTTCTGTATCAGGGAAGTGTGTTGCGATTTCGTGCTTGAATAATTTTTGTAATTTAGCAGAATACGTATTCATATTATAGTAATCTGGATGTGCATTAATTAATAGTGTTTTCATTGTAATAGCTCCTTATTCATTTGATATACTTAGTATATTATTTAAAGGTGTCAGAATATGAAACCATTGAAAGGAGTATTTTATGAAAAAATCAGAACGCTTAAATATGGAGCTCATTTTTTTAAAAGATAAATCAAGCTTTCATTTAAAGGATCTTATGGTCGAATTTAATATTTCGAAAAGTACAGCGATAAGAGATATAAAAGCTTTAGAAGAAATGGGATTAGCATTGTATGTTGAAAATGGTCGATTCGGTGGTTATAAAATAATTTCTGAAAATTTATTGACTCCAATTTACTTCAATAATAATGAGATGTTGGCAATATTTTATGCATTAAAATCAATGAGCGCATTAACTACAACGCCTTTTGAAAAAACGTATGTTCAACTTAGTGAAAAATTGTCCGCAACAATATCGCCAAATTTAAGGAATGAAATTACTGAAACGCTAAATTACATACATTTTCATACAGTTTCACCTGTGAAAAAAACAAAATATTTAGCTACGATATTAGAAGTTATCCAGAGTAATGATGTTGTAATGATACATTATTCCCAATATGAACCAATTATTTATGAGCGTATACAGATTTATGAATTATTTTATAGAAGTGGTGTATGGTTTTTTAGTGGCATGGACTTGATTCGTGGTCAGTGGGGCATATATCGCTGTGATTATGTAGATATGCTTGAAAAAGTAGAAGATAATTTAGCTAAATATACACGCTCACAATTGTCTGATTTAGAAATTGACTATGAACAGAACTATCACGATATAAACTTTAAATGTGAATTAACAGCCTTTGGAGTGGAATTATTTTTAAAAAAGTCCTATCCTAATATGTCATTAGAATATATTGAGGACAAACCATTTATTGTTGGTGGATATAATGAAGGTGAACTACAGTACATGATTGATTATTTAATATCACTTGGTGAAAATGTTAAAATTCTATACCCTGAATCATTAAAAATAAAGTATATGACGAAGTTGAAGGCGATATTGAATCAATATCAAAAATGATGATTTGTAGCTAGCTAATAATAATAGATGTGTAGAGCATGGTTGAAGGTACGTGAACTTTAAAAGGATAGTATGCTAATCTGTATACAGCTTAATTATATATTTTACATATCTGATTTATGTTAGATATCGCTATGTACTGATCTATAAATTGTTCAATTTTGTTGTATAGTATCAGACTAGGGCAGTGTGACGAAAAATAACTGTTCAGAAAAACAAAACGTCAATTTCTATTAGTAAGAGATAGAAATTGACGTTTATTTTGTAGTTAGAAGTAATTAAGTCACTGACTACATTAATGATTTGATTTGTATTATATATATCATACGTATATATTTATTAAGTTGTCTTAGTGTCTACTATGTGTAGCATAAGTGTCTTTCCTAATGAACCAATGATTTCTTGATATACTACGTTATTGTCCAGTTGACATGCTAGAACCACTTTGTTGCATAGCTTGTTGTTGCTGCTGCTGTTGTTGCTGTTGTTTAATCTTATCTGGATCTAAGATTGAATCTTCAATAGCTTTTTTAATATCTCTGTCTTTGTAGTCAACTTTATATTCATCAAGTAATTCTTTGTAAGCATCTGTTAGTAATTTAGGATTCTTTTGCACTTTTTGTTGGATTAATTGTGATTTAAGTTTTGATTTTTGTTTATCAAAGTCTGATTCTTTATCTGCTTTGATGATATGGTAACCGTAATCTGTTTTAACGACTTTAGATACGTCGCCTTCTTTCAATTTAAATAATGCTTTTTCAAATGTGCTATCCATTTGACCTTTGATTACGTAACCTAAGCTACCATCTTTTTTCGCAGATGATGTATCTTTTGATTCTTTCTTAGCAATTTCTCCGAATTTATCAGGATTTTTAGCAACTTCTTTTTGAATTTCTTCAGCTTTTGCTTTTGCTTTTTTATCTGAAAGGCCTTCTTTATCATCTTTGTTTTCTTTAACTTTGATTAAGATGTGTGAAGCTTTTTTAGTATTCTCTTTAATATCTTTGTCAGAAATATCTACTTTGTCATTTAACAATGCCTTTTGATAAGCTTGTAATTTTTTCTGTTCTTTGTAGTCATCAAGCGTCATTTTTTGTTGTTTTAACATGCTTTCAAATTGGTCTTTACCGCCATATTGCTTCTGTTCTTTTTCAACTTCTTTATCAATATCTTTAGTATCAACTTTATCTTTGTATTTATCTGCCAATAATTTGTTTAACAAGATAGAGAATGAACTATTTGCGATTTGTTCGTCGCCTAATTTATTCATTACATCTTCGACTTTAACGTCGCCAGCTTTTGAAGAAATAATTGTATCATCTTTAGAATCTGTAGCACTATTACCACAAGCACTTAATAATAAGGCACTTGCCGTAATTGGAAGTAAAACTTTTTTAAATGATTTCATAGTTGGAAACTCCTTTTGTAATAATAACAACGTAAATATAACATATTATTGATGATACACCAATTAGAAACCCCGTTAATAAGACTATAGTACTAGGAGGAATTGCAATTTTGGAAGTAATTTAAATAAATGTACTAAAGTTAGTTAGAAGATATAGTATAGCGATTATTTGTTAGTGTTTGCGTAATATTAATAAATATTAAATTGAGCAATGATATTGAGCAATGTATTAATGACAATTAAAAAACAAAAAAGCAACTTCTATATCCATGTAATAGAAGTTGCTTTGTAATTATGTTAACAGATAATTTGTTACATAAAATTGTTATTGTAAATTTTGATTCATTTCTACTTTATTTAAAATATTTATACCTGTTTGGTGCTCTTCGATAAATTTTCCTTCATTAGAAAAAAGAATTATTTTTAAATAAAGAAAATCCATCACTGAGTATCCCATATTTAAAGCGATGATAAACATGAGGTAATGCCCATATTGTGGAAATAAAGCACTAATATATGCACAAATCGGTGTGATGACTAACACAGGTGTGATTAAATCAAAACAAAAATAATACTTATTCACAGGAGTGTTTACATAGGTATTATAAAATGGGACATACTTACCTCTAATTAATTTGTATTTTCGAAAGGATTTATAATACGGAAATAAAAAGGCTAAGTGAATGGCCTTATGAATTGGATATAAAAAAACGACGAAAATTAAAAATATTATAAAATATCGATCCGTTAACTTTGTATCTGAAAAGAAATACAAAATTTCATAAGCAATTAAAAAAGTAATAATCGTTGTAACGATACTTAGAAATGCAATTCTAGGTAGTCCGAAACGTGCATTTATATCAATTTGACGAGAGCATAAATACATTTAAACACCATACTCCTTTTGATTATTAGAACAGTTAATATACTTTCGTATTATCTAACTTAAAGTCTCAAACGTCAAGCTATAATTTCCTACAAATTACTAGCGAAAGGGTATTAATGTGTTCATAGAAAATTAGTGTTTAAAATTGAAATAAAAAAACTTACTCCATAGAGAATAGGAGTAAGTTGGATTTGATTTATAATAATAAAACGATGTAGCTTAGTATTCAATAAGAGTTATTTATCACTTTCAAATGTTTTGCTGATTTCTTCGCCACGATTTTGAAGGTTTTCAATGTGAGATTGCAGACGTTTAATATTAGGATCAATATCTGATTTAAAGTCACCAATCATTGTTTTTACTTCGTCGCCTATTGAGCTACCAAATTCTGTACTTTCAGATTTAATTTGAGCTACATAATTTACAATATCATTAATATTTTGTTTGATAGAATTAATTTCTCTGCTTACTTCTGATTCAGCGCCAGTTGGCTTTCTAGTTTGGGCGTTTAATTCAATCGACTCTTTTTTATCACGATTCATTAATGCAACACCTAGACCAGTTGCAACTCCAGCACTAATTCCTAATAAAATTTGAGCTGTTTTCATAAAAATTCTCCTCATTTCTAAATATCTCTTATTCATTAACATTTTTTATATACCCATTATACTATGTGGTAAGCATGTTTAGTTGAATTGAGCAGCGATTTCTTTTGCAATTTTTGCTTTTTGTTGATCATCGATACTATCTTCGTGTGTTGTCCATTTATAACCAAAACCATCAACATCGTTTTCATATCTTGGTAACAGGTGGAAATGAAGGTGGAAAACAGATTGATCGGCAAATTCACCGTTATTTTGTATAATATTTAGTCCATCAGGATTAAAAGCTTTCTTAATTGCATTTGCAACTTTTGGTAAAGCAACCCCAATATGTTTCATAGTTTCTTCATCTGTTTCAAAAATATTAGCAGAAACTTTTTTCGGCACTAATAATGTATGACCTTTAGTTACTTGTGAAATATCTAAAAAAGCATAAACATAATCATCTTCGTATACTTTATGGCTAGGTATATCGCCATTTATAATTTTACTAAAGATTGTTTCTGACATAAATCTTCACTCCTTCTATGATAGTTACTGACTATTATAGCATTAGTCGTTTCTTTCCGTCATTTATCATTGTAAATTTATGAAGAACACGCATTTTTTGATACAATATAATTTATGGAGGTGCCTCATGACAGTAAAAGTAGAAAATTTAACAGGCGGTTATGGTAAACGACCTGTTATTAAAAATATGAATTTTGAATTAAAAAAAGGTGAAATTGTAGGCTTAATTGGACTCAATGGTGCAGGAAAAAGTACAACTATCAAACATATGCTTGGATTGTTGACACCAATGGAAGGCGAATTAACGATTTCTGATATAAATATTAAAGAAGATGTAGAAACATATAGAAGGAAATTATCTTATATACCAGAATCGCCCGTTATTTATGAAGAATTGACTTTACAAGAACATATTTATATGACTGCTATGGCATATGATATAGATAAGGAAGAAGCGATGAAGCGCGCACTACCTTTATTAAAAACATTTCGCTTAGAAAACGAACTCAATATTTTTCCGAGTCATTTCTCAAAGGGCATGAAGCAAAAGGTGATGATTATTTGTGCCTTTATCGTCGATCCAGAGTTATATATCATTGATGAACCGTTTTTAGGTCTTGATCCACTTGGTATTCAATCAATGTTAGATTTAATGGTTGAAAAGAAAGAAGAAGGCAGAACTGTATTAATGAGTACGCATATTTTAGCTACAGCCGAGCGATATTGCGACCGATTTTTAATAATGGATAAAGGTGAACGTGTTGCGTTTGGAAATTTAGAAGAATTAAGAGCACAAACTGGATTACATGGAAAAACATTAGATGAAATATATATTCATGTTACACAGGGTGGACACGATAGATGACCACAAATGCGAAACAATTATTTATCCAACGCAAACGTGAAATAGCTAAAGAGAAGAGATATTATAATAAATTTATTTTTAATGGTCACTTCTCTGTATTTCTAGTTATTTTACTCGGTGCCTTTATTATGGGGTATGCTGGTTGGTTACAATCGATACCTAAACATATAAATTATGCCTTAATTGCTAGCGTAGTTATGGCTGTGATTTCAATTTTTCCAATTAGAACATTATTAAAAGACGCAGATCGATTATTCTTACTACCATTTGAAAAACACATGGCAGAATATATGAAACAAAGTATAAGTTATAGTTATTTTACTCGAATTGGGTTACAGATATTAATGATAGTGATATTGTTTCCATTATTCTATGTCTTAAATGGTCAAACATTTGGTTTTTACGTTATATTTGCAATCTTGGCATTATTATTACCTTTATTAGGCCTTGTATTAAAATGGTTATGGTATAAATATAAACTAGAAAGCTGGTCATTATATACCTTACTCCTGATTATATATACATCGAGTTATTATGTTGCTTTAGGAGTGAAAAGCATAGCAAGTATAGCAGCAGTATTTATCCTTATTGGATTAGCCTTTATTTTATACAAAAGTACAGATAAACATTTATTCCCTTGGGAAAAATTAATTAAAATAGAACAACAACATCACATGAATTATTATAAATTTGTAAATATGTTTACTGACGTCAAACATTTAAAAGAGACTGCGGTAAGACGAAGTTATTTAGATCCATTATTAACTACACCGAAACAGAAAAAGTTCAATGCACAGCATATGTATTTATATTTATTTATGCGCAGCTTCGCTAGGGGGAAGGATGCATTTCACATTATATTGCGTCTTGTAGTGATTGCAATTATCTTAATCATTTGGTTACAACAACCAGTGGTAGCACTCATCATAGGTAGTTTGTTTATGTATATTATCTTACTGCAAATGGCACAATTCTATACACAACAAGCATATGGTCTTTGGCCTCAAGTATGGCCAGTTCCTGATAGTAAAGTGATTAGGGGATATGAGCAATTTTTAAATCGACTTATGTTCATTATAGGGATCATATTCTTAATCGTTTACTTTATTGTAAATCCTACTTATGGTTTTGCTGGGGTAATCTTTTTCCTAGTAGGCTGGCTTACAGTTAGAAATGTAGTGAAAAAATTAAAATATCAAGAAACACTTTTAAGAGACTAAAAAAAGTGGTTGCTACTCATTTTAAATGAATAGTAACCACTTTTTTTGATTTTTAAATATTAATTGTCATCAATCGGGAATAAATAACGCTCAAAGTAACTTGAATGTTGACCACTTGAACCGAAATATTGACTTAAAGCAAGTTTGTCAAAATTATCTTTAAATACATCAGATGCTTTAAAATCTTCATATGCAGTTCTACTTTCAAAACCGAAATAAATTTTATAAGTTAGACCTTGTTCGGGTTTTAAAAAGCGATAGCTTCGATAACCAGCGTATTGGTTAAAATCTGTAGAAACATTTTCTAATTTTTTCTCTAATTGATATGCGTGATCATCAGATGTTGGAATAAATATCACTGAGAAGAAATGATCTTTATTTAATTCACCTTCTGATTTCAACACATCGTAAACTAATGGCTGTTTTAACACTGATTTGTCTTCTGTTTCTTCTATAATAACGGAAGAATCAGATGCTGAGAATTGTAATAAATTGTGATCAGGATTGTTAAGTCTAATTTGATTTAAATAACCAAATGTACCATATGATGCATAAACTTTCATGAGATTTTCCCCCTTGCTTTGTTTTACAATATATAATAGGAATAAAATGCTTTTTATATACTTCTATCTATTTTCCCAAATAATTATAAAATATGCTTAGATAACATTATAATAGATTTTCACTAGAAAACAATAGTCAAATGATTGAGACATATATGTAAGTTGATTTGAATTTTTTATGACATTTAAGCACAAAGAAATACGCAATATATGCCAATGTGGTATTATAGATAAGAATGATTATAATGTAGGAGGGCATTAAGGTGCATAACAAAAATAATACAATTTTAAATATGATAAATGGTGAAGATGTCACTCACACGCCAGTATGGTTTATGCGTCAGGCAGGAAGGTCACAACCAGAATATAGAAAGTTAAAAGAAAAGTATTCACTATTCGAAATCACGCATCAGCCAGAGTTATGTGCATACGTTACGCACTTACCTGTAGACAATTACAATACAGATGCTGCAGTGCTTTATAAAGATATCATGACACCGTTGCAACCCATTGGTGTAGATGTTGAAATCAAATCAGGTATCGGCCCTGTTATTCATAATCCTATTAAAAACATTCAAGATGTCGAAAAGTTAGGGATGATTGACCCAAAACGAGATGTACCATATGTATTAGATACAATTAAATTATTAACAGAAGAAAAATTAAATGTACCATTAATCGGATTTACTGGAGCGCCTTTTACACTTGCGAGTTATATGATAGAAGGAGGACCTTCTAAGAATTACAATTTCACAAAAGCGATGATGTATAGAGATGAAGCTACGTGGTTTGCTTTAATGGATCACCTTGTAGAAATGTCAATTAACTATGTATCTGCTCAAATAGAAGCAGGCGCTGAGTTAATTCAAGTTTTTGATTCTTGGGTTGGTGCATTAAATGTCCAAGACTATCGTTATTATATCAAACCAGCAATGAACAAATTAATTAGTGGCATAAAGGCGAAACATGATGTCCCTGTTATTCTATTCGGTGTTGGTGCAAGTCATTTAGTTAATGAATGGAATGATTTGCCTATCGATGTGTTGGGCTTGGATTGGAGAATGTCGATTAACGAAGCACATAATTTGAATATTTATAAGACGTTACAAGGTAATTTAGATCCTTCTATTTTATTAGCACCATGGGATGTAATAGAGGAAAGATTGAAACCGATACTAGATGAAGGTTTAAATCACGGTAAACATATATTTAATTTGGGACACGGTGTATTCCCACAAGTTGATCCTGAGACCTTGAAAAAGGTAACTCAGTTTGTTCACCAATATACACAAAGATAGTAAGACATAGAATATAACGAGCAAGAAAGACAAGTAATTATGTCATGTCCATCTATAAAAACAATACAAAGGATGATATTAAAATGACAAAAAAAATAGGCTTATTAGTTATGGCGTACGGTACTCCATATCAAGAAAGTGATATTGAAGCTTATTACACTGATATTAGACATGGTAAAAAACCAAATGAAGCTGAGTTGCAAGACCTAAAAGATAGATATAAATTCATCGGTGGTTTATCACCATTAGCGGGAACTACAAATAATCAAGCAGAAGCATTATGTAAAGCATTAAATGAAGCATATTCAGATGTTGAATTTGAACTTTATATCGGATTGAAACATATTCATCCATTTATCGAAGATGCAGTAAAAGCGATGCATAACGATGGTATTACTGAAGCGGTTACAGTTGTTTTAGCGCCTCATTATTCAAGCTTTTCTGTAGGCTCTTATAATAAACGTGCAGTAGAAGCAGCAGAACAATATAATATAACTTTCAAACATGTTGAACATTATTATGAACAACCGAAATTTATTCAATACTGGACTCAAAAAATTAACGAAACTTTGACACAGATACCTTCAACTGAACATGAAGATACAGTGCTTGTAGTATCTGCACATAGTTTACCTAAAGGATTAATCGAAAGAAATAATGATCCATATCCACAAGAATTACATCATACTGCAGAATTATTGCAACAACATTCAAATATTATACATGTTGCTGAAGGTTGGCAATCTGAAGGTAATACTGGAACACCTTGGTTAGGACCTGATGTGCAAGACCTTACACGTGAATTGTATGATGAATATAAATACAAACACTTTATTTACACACCAGTTGGATTTGTGTGTGAACATTTAGAAGTACTATATGATAATGATTATGAATGTAAGGTCGTCTGTGATGAATTAGGAGTAAATTATTATAGACCGACTATGCCAAATACAGACCCCTTATTTATAGGTGCAATCGTAGACGAAGTTAAAAATGTTTATTAAAGGAAGCGTGAAATACTGTGAGTAAAAATATTGCAATCATCGGTGCAGGTATCACTGGCTTGTCTAGTGCTTACTTTATTAAAAAGCAACACCCAGAATGTTCGGTGACAATTTATGAAGCATCGAATCGAGCAGGCGGTAAGATACAAACCTATAGAAAAGATGGATATACGATTGAATTGGGACCAGAATCGTATTTAGGCAGAAAGCAAATTATGACAGAAATTGCTGAAGAGATTGGATTAGGTGAAGATTTAATCACAAACCAAACAGGGCAATCATATATTTATGCTAAAAATAAACTATATCCAATTCCCGGTGGTTCAATACTTGGTATACCAACAGATATAAAGCCTTTTTTAAAGACAAAATTAATTTCTCCATTAGGCAAGTTACGTGCGGGTAAAGATTTAATTAAACCATCATTAAATATCGATAATGATATCTCTGTAGGTCAGTTTTTCCGTGAACGATTAGGCGATGAAATACTTGAAAATTTAATTGAACCGTTGATGGGTGGCATATATGGTACAGATATTGATGATTTAAGTTTAATGAGTACCTTTCCTGAGTTTAAACAAAGAGAAGAACAATTTGGTAGCTTGATTAAAGGTATGAAATATGAAAAGGAACAACGTCAAAAACAGCGTCAATTATATCCAGGCGCACCAAAAGGTCAATTTAAACAATTTAGACATGGTCTAAGTTCATTTGTTGAGCATTTAGTTGATTATGTTATTAAACAAGGTGTTGAAATAAAATATAATACGCCAGTATCAACAATACGTAAAAATCAAAAAAGTTATGACTTAGTTATAGATGACAATGCTACATTTAGTCATGATGGATTATTAATTACTACACCTCATGAAACATTTACAAAATGGTTTGAAAATGACCCAGTATTTGATTATTTTAAAACGATGGATTCGACTTCAGTGGCTACTGTTGTCTTGGCATTTGATCAGCAGAATATTGAAAACACTCATGACGGTACTGGATTCGTAATTGCGCGTACAAGTCAAACTGATATTACAGCTTGTACATGGACAACGAAGAAATGGCCTTTTACTACTCCGGATGGAAAAGTATTGATAAGGGCCTATATTGGTAAACCAGGTGATACAGTAGTTCAAGATCATACAGATGAAGAAATCGTATCAATTGTGAGACGTGATTTAAGTCAAATGATGAAATTTAAGGGTGATCCAGAATTTAGTATTGTAAATAGATTGCCAAAAAGTATGCCTCAATACAAAGTTGGTCATATAGATAAAATAAAAGACATTCAAACGCATGTGAAAAAAACTTATCCAAACCTACGAATTACTGGTGCTTCATTTGAAGCAGTCGGTTTACCTGACTGTATTAGACAAGGTAAAGATGCAGTTGAAGAATTATTCATAGATTTGAATTTATAAACAGACAGTCATTTCTACTCAATATTTAAAAGAGTTAGAAATGACTTTTTTAATTAAAAAATTTAAAAACATAAAGAAGATATGAGATAATAATAAAGTGATAAACATATTAATATAGTAATAAAAAAAGATAAGATAGGCTTTAATTTAGTTAAGTGGGGGACTTATAATGACAGATATAATAATAGTCCATTCAAAATATGGCGATGCAACAAATCATTGGTACGAATGGTTAGCCAATAATTTAATATTAGAGGGGTATAATGTGACTTTATTCAATATACCGGTAGAAGATCGAGAAAATATGAATACTTGGGTTAAGCGAATGGAAGAGCAAATTCAAGTACAAAAATATGAAACATATTTTGTAACTCACGGATACGGAACATTGGCAGCACTAAAATATATTGAAAAGACAGCAATTGGCAAGATTGAAGGGTTATTCAGTATTTCAGGTTTCAAAGAGGATGCTCATGATATAGATGAAAATATAGAATTAGATGTGTCTATTGATTATAAAGATGTTAAGTCTAAAGTAGAACAATTTTATGGATTATGTGCAGTCGATGATAAATATGTTAACTACCAAGAAACAAAACGTTTGATGGATACATTAGGTGGTAGCTGTAAAATTACGAGTCATGGGGGACATTTTTTAGAATCTGATGGCTTTGACACTTTTAATGCGTTACAAATGAAAATGCAAGCTATAATGACGAAATAAAGTATTTATCGGTACGAATAATTTTATAATCTGAAAAGAAAAAGTACCTAGGTTCAATAGAATATATGACGAAAAACACCTTCGAACTAAAATGTCATGTTCATTTAAAGCTAAAAAAATAGAAAAAAGAGGGATTTAATCCTTATTTACCAATAATTTTTGTATAAATAAGGAACTAAAAGTAAAAATGTATTGTTATATTCCTTTTTTACACAAAATACTTTCTTTAAGTTGTTGACTATACGCCAAAAACTTTATATACTAATAAAGTCTTAAGTGATAGACGCGATGTCCAAACGACAATTATCGCATTTAATATTTAATTAGTTATTAAGTGAATGTAAATTATTTTCAAAAAAGTGTTGACATTAACTTAACAAACATGATATATTAATTGGGTAGGCGTTATAAATAATATTAACGCGGGATGGAGCAGTTCGGTAGCTCGTCGGGCTCATAACCCGAAGGTCGGTGGTTCAAATCCGCCTCCCGCAATTACATAGTTTTATGGTCCCGTAGTGTAGCGGTTAACACGCCTGCCTGTCACGCAGGAGATCGCGGGTTCGATTCCCGTCGGGACCGCCATTACATATTATGGTTCAGTAGCTCAGTTGGTAGAGCAATGGATTGAAGCTCCATGTGTCGGCAGTTCGACTCTGTCCTGAACCATTACTGATTTTTGTGGCGGGTGTGGCGAAGTGGTTAACGCATCGGATTGTGGTTCCGACACCCGTGGGTTCGATTCCCATCATCCGCCCCATAATAATTTAATACGCGGGTGTAGTTTAATGGCAAAACCTCAGCCTTCCAAGCTGATGTTGTGGGTTCGATTCCCATCACCCGCTCCAATAATATTTATCCACAGTAGCTCAGTGGTAGAGCTATCGGCTGTTAACCGATCGGTCGTAGGTTCGAGTCCTACCTGTGGAGCCATGGCCCCGTGGTCAAGCGGTTAAGACACCGCCCTTTCACGGCGGTAACACGGGTTCGAGTCCCGTCGGGGTCATATAAACAGAAGTGAAATATCGCTTCTGTTTTTTTAATACAATGAAATGGAGAGTTGTCCGAGTTGGCCGAAGGAGCACGCCTGGAAAGTGTGTAGGCGCCACAAGCGTCTCGAGGGTTCGAATCCCTCACTCTCCGCTAGGGCGCGAAAGTACATACAATTGAATACTTTGCGATATCGAAGGACGTTGTTAAATCAACGTTCTTTTTATTTTGTCAAAAGTCAATAAAAGTGAATTCTATAATTTTTGGTCAACAAGCGGACGATTTGACCACTTTAGATTTCATTTTGTCCGTTTAATTGTCCGCTTAAAAATTAATAGCTATATCTAGTTTTTCATCCTCTTCAGTTTTTAATTCTTCAAGTAAATGACTATATACTCTCCATGTGATTTCGATATTTGAATGGCCTAATCTTTTACTTACATATCGTATAGAGAAACCTTTGCTTAATAACATTGATGCATGCGTGTGTCGCAGGGAATGCAGAGTATAGTGGCCTACATTATTTTCTAATAAAAATTTTCTGAGTGTACTTGTAACTGCTTTATTTGTGATTAAGGTTACACCAGTATTAAAGAGTTGTCTTCTTATAGAAGTGGGGCGGTTATTCAATACATTTACGATGTGTTTCATATCATGTTTTGGAATAGTTATTGTTCGTTCTGCTGATTCTGTTTTGGTTCCAGGAAGATGTATCGTTGAATTTAATTCATCAATATGTTTGCGTTCTAATTTTTGTACTTCACCAAATCTAGCACCAGTTGAAATTAATATAAATATTGCTAAGTAAGATAACTCATTTTTTGATTTTGAAAATTCTTTAAGTGATTTATAATTCTTTAAACTTATAAATTTGGATTCTTCTTTTTTAGCTTCTTTCTTCTCATATATAGGAGCATTCCAAGTAGGGTCGCGATGGATTAATCTTTCATTTAAAGCGTCTTTGAATGCTTGAGAAAAGCAATTGTTTAACTTACTTACACTTTGTATAGTTCTGCCTTCTTTACGGCCACCGACGTACATACCTTCAGCATATTCTTTTAGCATTTCCCTATACTTTAATTGTGATACATCTTTAATTTTAATAAGTCCAAACTTTTCTTCAAATACATTTTTAGCGTTGTTATATCTATTTAAAGTAGATTGTGATACTCTGCCTTTTTTATTAACTTTAATCCAATTTTCGAAGTAGTCTATAAAGTTCATATCTTCTGATAAATTGGCACCTTTTGTTACTTGGTTATACAAATCATTCATTGCGTTTGTAGCTTCTCTTTTAGTTGAATATCCACGTTTTCTATAACGTTTCTTATTGTATCTAAAATCGTATTCCCATGTTTTACTAACTTTTTTTACATTCATCATATTAACCTCCTTTAAAAAGATAAAATATATTTATATGACTATAAATATACGAGTATGATTCAATGTGCATAAATATAGTACAATCTTCTAAGATTTCTAAGAAATTATTAGGTAAGTTACTAATTGATAAGAACTTATCTATAAATTCTTGATTGTTTATTCTTTCATAATGATCTATTATCATGTTTAATTCTATAAATGAGAAAAGCCTGAAATTGCATAAAAGCAATCTCAGGCCATCCCAGGTCGACTTGGGCCGACTATTTCGTTACTTTTGTAATATCATATTTATTTTTCTATAACAACAATATCACCTATCTTTATAGGTTTATTACTTTTGTAATCTTTGCTATTATTGTTAGTTTTTGAATGTTCCAGGTTCAATCGTTTTCTTATACTCTTATTTTCATAAAAATATATAGGGCACCTATGTGCCCTTAAATAATCAATTTGGCGGATTCTTCTTCGTTATAATAAACTCGGTCAACATTTTTTCTGTAAATTCCACTTCTTCATATTCTTTTAATAAAGCTTCTGTTTCTTTTAATAAACGATTTGTTTCTTTTTCTATTGATATGTTAAAAGTTTCAAAGTCTTCTAATTCTGTTCCTTCATGAACTAAATCTATTATATCTTGTCTAACATTATACCTTTGTAATTCTTCCATAATATAAGGTGTGAAAAAGAAACTTTCTGCATCGTCAATACTAATCAACCCAATATTTACTTGCTTAAATAACCCGTATATTGTTATTAGTGAGAATTTTTCGATTTCTAATTTATTTTCAAATTCAATAATTTAAATCAACTCCAGCCGTTTTTAGTTTTTACATTAAATACATATCCAGATCTACTTTTAAAGTAATGAACAGAAACTTTTTTACCATTTACATATCCATTTTTATATACTTTAACCCATTTTCCAGATTCGATTCTTCTCAAATCTTTTAGTAAAGGTTTGTTTTTGACAGTGACATGTTTAGTTCCATTTTTAGCTGCTTTAAATCCTGCTGGGTATCTTGGGGCATATTTTATACTTTTATATGCTTTCATACCACCTCTAATAATGAATCTAACTAAGCCATTACGGTCTTCGTATTGTTGAACATGATTTTCCGGAATGTAATCAGGTAAGTTGTCTAACTCATCTTGATTGATGTTTTCATCTAATATTCCAATTGATTCAATGTCTTCATCAGCTAGTACTGAAATAGGTGATGATATAAACGTAATTAATAGTATTAAGGCTAAAAACGATATAAATTTATTTTTCATGTTGTGATTTCTCCTTTTATGTAAGTGCTTTCATTATAACAAATAAGGAGGTTATTTAAAGAGGGGGGATTAGTTGGTAAAAAATGGTAGTTAAAAAGTAAAAATAATTGTAATCCCTTTAATTATTTATTGAAATAAAGGGATTTTTATTTGGTGTAAAATTACAATTAATTTACAAAAAGATATTGACTGAATATTTTGAGAGGAGGAAAAGATATGGATGTAAAAGTAACAGTAATCGCAAGAGTATTAGCACTTATCCATGATGTTAGAGATTTACTAGGCAGCACATTTATAAATAATATTACATAAGGTGAAACGTTTATGATTAAGTTGGTGTGCCAATTGAAATTGATTTTAAAAATGGGTAATAACTTCAGTTGAAAATTTTCAAAACTCTTTTCAAATAAAAAGATCCTTGCTATTTTATCGATTGATTAGTCGATGAAATAGCAAGGATTTTTGAGTTTTAGAACTATTAACGACAGTTATGAACGTGTGAAATTACTAAATTATTTTCCGTACTTTTCCTCATAATAATTAATAGCCTCTAATACTTGTTCAGCATCTTTTCCTTCATATGTTCCATTTAATATTTGATTTCTTGTTTGCATTTCTCCAGAAGATATTCCGCTACCAGTGTTATATCTCCATTCTTGATTTGGTAATTCCATATATGGGTTATCGTTAGTATTTTGAGTTTGTGTGCTAGAATTTTTGTTATTACTATTTTCTGTATTATTTACTTGTTGTTGTGTGGCATTAGTTTGTTGATTAGTTTCTTGTTGTGTTTGATCGTTCTGTTGGTTGT
The DNA here is from genome assembly GCF_043107035.1 of Staphylococcus sp. 231237_7MaSpsaltlick. Taxonomy (NCBI): domain Bacteria; kingdom Bacillati; phylum Bacillota; class Bacilli; order Caryophanales; family Staphylococcaceae; genus Staphylococcus; species Staphylococcus sp. 231237_7MaSpsaltlick. Next base: position 14,186 of record NZ_JBICNX010000029.1, on the reverse strand, counting down.
TATTATTTGCGACTTCTTGTGAATTAGTGTTTTGGCTTATATTATTTGAATTATCACTGTCTTTATTTGATAAGCTTTCTTTGTCGTCTGTCTGTTGTACTTTTTTCTTATCCTCATCTGACTTTTTATTAGTTTTCGTGTTGTTGTCTTTCTTTGTTTCTTTATCAGTTGTTTTGGTCTCTTTATTATTTTCAGATGTTGTTTCCTCATCATTGTTACATGCAGCTAATATTAAGAAACTTGATAGTAGTAATATTGATATTTGTTTCATAATTATCTCCTTATTTTTATGAAATAACAATTCAGAAATATTTTTAATATTATTAAGAAATCGTGTTTCTGGATTATTAATTTAAATTACTAAGTATTTTACTATTATAAGTTTATTCAGCATCTCTATTGTCATATACTGATTCTTCTGTGCCGTTTTCAACTCTTAATGAACTTTCATATGCTGCGCTTGCAGGTCCTTCCATTACGTTACCTTGGGGGATAACTCCATTAGACACTGCGCTATTATATGCTTGGATTTTCTCTATTTCAGAATAATTACCATTTATAATTGTTTCTAAAGTATTTCTATCTGTAACATTTGAATTGTCGATATTTTGTCTTTGTGGTTGATTGGTTTGCGATTGTTCTGATTGTGTTGTACTAGCTTGTTGTTCGTCTGTTGGTGTATTATTTTGAGTTTGATTCTGTTGATTTGTATTTTGGTCGTTATTTGTTTGTTGTTCAGAATTTTGATTTTCAGAATTTTGATTTTCAGTGTTTGAAGTTTGCTCGTTATTGTTTTCTTTGTCTTTCTTTTTATCATTATTTTTCTTGTGTTCATCATTAGAAGATTTGTTCTCATTAGTATCATCTAATTTACTTTCTTCTTTGTGCGCACATGCAGTTAGAAGTAAAAAACTTGCTAAAAATAAAAATGATAATTTTTTCATTTTATCTCACTCCTTATCGTTTTCGCTTTAAATTATTATTATTGTAGTACATATAAAATTATAACAAAAAAGTTTGGTACAATTGGTAATTATTTTTAATTTTAATCTAATTTTGTAATTAAATCATTTTGTGTTAGCTGATATTGCATGTTCTTTTTAAATGAAACTGACATAATAGAGGATAGTTATTTATTCGTATTAATGCATTTATAGTTTGTTGGAAAGTGGGGATAGTGTGATGTTACGTAAGGTATCTAAAACAATGGATATTCCGTTTGAGTTATTGTTAACTGCGGATCCTTCCATGCAGCAACTTAAAAAATGTTTGTCTGAAGGTTGTTGTTACGTGTTAACTGAAAATGGTGATATTATAGGAAGTTTTATTATTAAATCATCATTAGATAGTTTAGAAATCACAAATATTGCTGTTGTGGAAAGTAAACAAAATCAAGGAGTAGGGAAATATCTAGTTGATGCGATTTGCAAAGCTGCTGAGCAAAGGGGTTATAGGTCGATAAATGTAGCAACGGGCAATTCAAGCATTGGGCAATTGGCTTTTTATCAAAAGGCTGGATTTCGAATTGTAGCCGTTGAAATGAATTATTTTGTAAATAATTATGAAGAGCCGATTTACGAAAATGGCATATTATGTAGAGATTTAATAAGATTAGTTAAGAAATTATAAGCTAATTTTACATTCAAGCAGCTATTTTTAGCTTTAGGTTTAAAAAAACTTTCTATGAATAATATTGTATGCTAAATTATATATATCATCAAAACCATTCATTAGGGAGTTGCAATTATTAGATGAATAACAAGACTTTAAAGTATGTAAGTATACTCTCAAATATCATGGGTTGGATTGCAAGTATGGGGATTTTGGTTACTTTAATTTTAAATTTCTATTATGAAACAAGTGAGGATGTATTGTTCAACATTGGTTTTGAAGTAACGGGGACATCACTGTTATGTCTCACAATCTTTTTCGTATTGCTTATGATAAGTACCTTTGGATCGTATATAACTAAAAAGTTAATTTAGGTATAACAACCTTTTAAATAATTAAAAGACCAATTGGATTCAGTTGGTCTTTTTTGCATGTTTAATTATAAAATTTATGAATTTAGACATGATGAATGCGTGGAAAAAATATGCTATAACTGTGATTTAATTAAATAAATCACTAAAATAAATGCAATTATGGACAAAACAAAAAGGCTAATTGAAAAAATTTTCATTGCTAGATGTTGTTTTTTAAATGCTTCGATTTCAAAATGCTCCATTGAATTAAAATCTAAAGAATTTTTATATTGGTGCTGATTAATAAAACCATAACAACTGGTAATTAATAAAAATACTGAAACACAACTCATAATGATGATGAAATAAACCATATAAATTCTCCTAACGTTCCGCAATTAAAATAATGATGTAAATATAGATAATGTATTAAGTTGCACCATACATTGCTTATTACAAATTATTATAATTAATATATTGCGCTAAATCAAAATCATTGTCATATCTTTAAGAAGATTTTTTGTTAACTAAGTATTTGACCCAAATAGCTTGTTTATGTACATGTATTAGAAGTATTTTAATCAGAAATGTCTTAGTCTGTACTAACAAATTGAATTACTTTTGATTTAAGAAATAACGATACTGTGTTTTTATAAAACTTTGAATGATTTAAGTATTTTCTGTAAAAATAAACACTAGCCTATTGTACGATTAGCTAGTGTTTAAAGTTTCAATATTTTTACATTATTTATTTAAGTGATCAATGGCATATTGTGCTTCTTTTTCGGTGAATTTCTCGCCATAGCTTGATGTGAGTTGGTCATAGATGGCATCGTTAGACATATCTTGTGAATCTGCATAATCTTTTGCTTTTTTTACAGCATTTTCTTTGTAATTTGCTTTGAGGTGATCAATAGCATACTGTGCGTCATTACTATTAAATTTTTCTCCGTAACTCGAAGTAAGCTGTTCGTATATACCTTGCTTAGACATATGCATCGTATCGGAATATGTTTTTGCTTTATTTAAAGCTGCTTTTTCCTGTCTTGTAGCATTGCTATCGTTTTCTATTTGGGCACCATCATCAGAAGAACCATTGTTGTTTACGACAACAGAAGAAAATATAGCAATGGCTATAATAGTTATAATAATTAGTAATAAACAACCGCCACATCCACCGAGGATACCCCATAACCATTTTCGGCTTTTTTTCTTATTCTGTTGCGCTTGATATGCTTCCCATTGTTGTTGGTGATGCATATTGTCGTATTGTCTATTTTGGTCTGGATTTTGTTTGTGAGAGGGCTGTGTATCTTTATCTCCTGTCATTATATAATCTCCTTAATAATTTTATTTTTAAAATGCAGACAACATTTTAATCTTATAAATACATTGTACAACAATACAGTTTGAAGTTTTACTGTTTTTTTAAAATAGTAATAATTAAATATCTGATAACAATAAGAAAGGGGTTTTTTTGAAATATCAATAATCATGTAAATTAGTTAAAAATAGTAAATTTTATGTTGATTTAAATAATTAATAACAAATGTATATCTAAATATGCTGTGTAATGAATTTCAACGACAAAGCAAAAATTGAAACTGATACCCTGTTAATTAATATAAAACGCGTTATAATGAATGGTGAGATGGAGGAATGTTAGCGTGAAATTTTGGTTGGAACAACAAGCAGAAATAAATGGAGATGGATGTTTTTTAGATGATGGAGTAAATCAAGTTACCTTTAAGGATGCATATCAATATGTAACGAGACTGGGTTATGTGTTAGCAAAATACGATCCTAAGAGGGTGGGACTTTATATAGATAATACCATTAAATCAGCTTTGTTAATCAATGCCTGTTGGGCGGCTGGTATTGAAGTTGCATTGTTGAATACGAGATTAACGCAACAAGAAATGATGGCTCAAATGTCTTCAATAAATGTTAAATATATTATTGCGACACATGAATTGTCATTATTGGACTTTAAAATTATACAGTTAGCAGAGCTTGAGTCTAACATGTCGGATCAACAAATTGTACCTCACTTTTCATTAGAAAGTATTGCTTCTATTATGTTTACTTCTGGTACGACTGGACCTCAAAAAGCAGTACCACAAACATTTGCCAATCATTTTGCGAGTGCACTTAGTTGCAAGGAAAGTTTGGGGTTTGACGAACAAACGAAATGGTTGTCTGTGTTACCAATCTATCATATATCAGGGTTAAGTGTACTATTAAGAGCGATGATTTCAGGTTTTACTGTGCGTCTTGTACAAAAATTTGATGCTACGCAAATGCTTGATATTATTGTGAACGAACGACCTACACATGTCTCATTAGTACCACAAACGTTGAAGTGGCTAATGGATAGTGGTTTGACCAAGCCGTTTAATATCAAGCGTATCTTATTAGGTGGTGCTAAATTATCTAGCGCATTAATTGAAGAGGCATTAGCTTATAATTTACCAATATATAATTCATTTGGCATGACAGAAACTTGTTCTCAATTTCTAACAGCGTCACCTGAAATGTTAAGTGAGCGATTTGATACTGTTGGAAAGCCAAGCTCTAATGTCGCAGTGAAAATTAAAGACCCAGATTATAATGGTCATGGTGAGTTACTAATTAAAGGTGGTAACGTGATGAATGGGTATTTATATCCACAAAATACTGCAGATAGCTTTGATTCAGAAGGCTATTTTAAAACGGGTGATATTGCAGAAATTAATAGCGAAGGTTATGTAATGGTATATGATCGACGTAAGGATTTGATCATTAGTGGTGGTGAAAATATTTATCCATATCAAATAGAATCAATTGCCAAACAATATCCAACAATAGAAGATGCATTATGTATTGGTATTAAAGATGATGTTTGGGGTGAGGTGCCATGTCTTTATTATGTGGCTCAAGAGGAGATCCAAGAACTTGATTTAAAAGATTACTTAGAACAACATTTAGCAAAATATAAAGTACCTAAAGTATATAGACGAGTTCAAGCATTGCCATATACCTCTACTGGCAAATTGCAAAGAAATCAATTTAAATCATAGCTAGGAGTTTTCTTATGAAATTGATTGAGATGAAACTATTTGAATATCAAACGCATTTTAAACATCCTGTGATAACACCCAAGGCCAAATTAGACTATAGAAAATCATTATTTGTGAGTCTAAAGATGAGTAATGGTAAAACGTATTATGGTGAGTGCAATGCATTTGAAACAAATTGGTATGATGATGAAACAATATCAGACGTCTTATCTCAAGTTAAATATTGGTATAAAACTTATCAAGGAAAGACCTTTGATTCAATGCAAACCGTTCAAGCATCCTTGGAAGGATTGGAAGGTTATCCTGCAACAAGAAGTATGTTAGTGATGGCGTTTTATCAAATGTTCTATAAGCTAGAACAATTTAATGTGCCTTATGGTGCGACTGTGAGCGGTTTAACAGATAGTAATTTACTACAATTGAGAGAGACAGAGCCGCAAAGAGTTAAACTTAAATGGTCTGATAACATATTGAATGATGTTCAAAAGGTTCAAGCTCTACCATTTAATTTACAGATAGCTATTGATGCTAACGAAAGTTTAACGGATAATGAACGAGATAAATTGCAGATTTTAAGTGAAGCGGACATACTTTATTTGGAGGAACCATTTGCAACGTTGGACCAATTAATGGCATATGACACTAATACGATTCCCACTGTAGCGATTGATGAAAAAGCGACATCGAAAGCAAATATAATAGATGCGTTACATAGATATAATGTCGAGGTTATCATTGTCAAACCGTTTAGGTTAGGTGGTATTGATCGCGTAATCGAATTAATTGATGTTATTAAACAATATGGTGGTAAAGTGGTTATAGGTGGCATGTATGAATATGGATTAAGTCGCTATTTTACAGCGATGGTTGCTCAATGGGCAGACTTCCCAAGTGATATTACACCAGCTGGATATTATTTTGAGCAAGATGTAGTTGCAAATTCAGGCATATTAAAAGGAGGTTCTATTCAATTTGAACCTCCAACAGTACTGACATCAAGACTTAAACGTATATATTAATCTTTAGTTGACTTATTCTTCTTTAACGGAACTGGATCGAATCCGCCTTTATGCAGTGGATGGCATTTCAGTATGCGTTTGATTCCTAGCCATGTACCTTTAAATGGACCATAAACAACGATTGCTTCGCGTGTGTATTCAGAACAAGTAGGATAGAATCTACACGTTGCTGGTGTCACGGGTGAAATATAATGTTGATAAATATAAATGAGTCCAAGGAAAATTTTTTTCATATAATTAGCCTCCAACTAAAATCATAGCATTGTTAGTTTAACATAGAAAGAGGAAGAGTGATGAGCGTGAAGTTTAAAGATAAAGAAAATGATAATGTATATTTAACGTATAAAGACGATTCAGATATTCCTGACGGTGAACACGTTCTAATCATTCCGAACTATCAAGGGAAATTATTATTCACACAACATAAAGTAAGAGGTATTGAATTTCCGGGAGGCAAGGTTGAACCTGGGGAAACCAGTTTAGTTGCTGCAAAAAGGGAATTGTTTGAAGAAACTGGTGCTGTTGGAGAAACATTTCATTATATTGCCCAATATTATGTAGAAAGAACTTGCGGTAAAAGATTTACAAAAGATGTGTTTATGGTCACCGTAGATGTCTTAGAGCAACAGTTAAATTATTATGAAACGCACGGTCCTTTATGCTTTAATGATGTTTCAGAAGTACCGAGCAACAAAAAGAGCTATTTATTGAAAGATGCAGCAATTTTACAATGCTTAGAAAGAGTGATGGAAATTGGCTTTTATAAATCATAAGCGCATGCCAGTCGAGAGTTTAGATCATATATTTGAAGAGGTTACGTACTTGGTTGATAATTTAAAGGTTCGTGGTCTGATGATGCGACCAACACGTACTGTGAAACGCATAGTTATATATTTGCGCGGAGGTAAAGGACAGGTAGGGATGGTTCGTACAGGACGTTTGATGCAATTTTCTGATGCGCACACTTTAGTATTTGGCCCTTATTATCGTGGCAATAATGGTAGTGAAGGTAAAGATGAATTTTATGGTAGTGATTTGGATGATGTATGTGTTGCTGTTCGAATATTACATGACATGTATCCCGATGCTGCAATACATATGATTGGTTTTTCTAGGGGTGGCTTACAAGGTTTATTAACTTTCCAAGCATTGCCAGTTTCAAGCTTTATCATTTGGGGTGGCGTGTCGAATATACATTTAATGTATGAAGAACGTGTTGATTTAAGAGGAATGTTACGCAGAATGATTGGTCATCCAAAGAAAGATTATGCGGCTTATGCTAAGCGAGATGCATTGACATCAATAAACTCAGAGTGTCCGCCCATCTTCATTGTGCATGGTGGCAAGGATAAACAAGTAGGTATACATCAAGCATATCATTTAGAATGTAAATTGTCTGAAAGAAACGTGACATTTCGTACATTTTATCAAATGGATGAAGGTCATGTACCAAGACCTCCTGCAATTAAATATGCATTAAACGCTGTTAAGCAGTGGATGACGGATGTTGAAAATGATTGTATTCAGCAACACTACATGTAATATAAGCGTCTTCTACAATGAGTTGGAATATAATAGCCTGAATGTTTAAAAAAATATATATTTTTGTTAATTAATATAAAAAAGACCGTGTGTTAGGCACACGGTCTTTTTTGGTATTATTTAAATCCACCATTTTTTGCTAGGTCAGATACTTCTTCACCAAACTTTTCAAAATTACGTTTGAAGCGGTCGATTAAATCTTGAGCTTGCGCTTTGTACTCATCTGATTTGCTCCAAGCGTTAATTGGATTTAATAATGTTTGAGGTACATCTTCGACATGAATTGGAATATTTAATCCGAACATATCATCTTTAATGTATTCAGCATCTTTAAGTTTACCGGTAATGGCTTGGTTTACCATTTGTCTAGTATAGTTTAAGCTGATTCTTCTACCAACACCATATTTACCACCAGTCCAACCAGTGTTCACGAGATAGACATCAACATCATGTTTATCGATTAGGTCTCCTAGTAAATCTGCATATACCTTTGCATTTAATGGCAAGAAAGGTGAGCCGAAGCATGTTGAGAATGATGGTTCAGGTTCTGTAACGCCACGTTCAGTACCTGCTAATTTAGCAGTGAAACCACTTAAGAAATGATACATTGCTTGATCTTTAGATAATTTGGAAATTGGAGGTAATACACCAAATGCATCTGCAGTTAGGAAAATAATTGTATTAGGATGTGCAGCTTTTGATGGTGTTACAATGTTATCAATATGATTGATAGGGTATGCAGCACGTGTATTCTCTGTGTATTTATTATCATCGAAATCTACATCACCGTCTTCATCAACGACAACGTTTTCTAAAATTGTTCCATACTGGATAGCGTCGTAAATTTGTGGTTCCTTTTTATATGAAAGGTTAATTGCTTTTGCATAACAACCACCTTCAATATTGAAGATTCCATTGTCATTCCATCCGTGCTCATCATCACCAATTAATTTACGTGTAGGATCTGCGGATAACGTTGTTTTACCTGTTCCTGAAAGACCGAAGAATAGTGCAACATCGCCTTTTTCGCCGACGTTAGCAGAGCAATGCATACTCATAATATTATCTTTCGGCAACAGGTAATTCATTACAGAGAAAATACCTTTCTTCATTTCACCTGCATATTCAGTACCACCGATTAAAATAACTTTGTGTTTAAATGAAGTAATGATAAATGTTTCAGAATTTGTACCATCTACTTCTGGATTAGCTTTAAAATGTGGCGCTGACACGATTGTGAAATTAGCTTTAATTTCTTGTGCTTCTTCTTTAGATTTTGGACGTATAAACATGTTTTGGGCGAATAAATTATGCCAAGCAAGTTCATTGATTACTGTTAACTTTAACTGTGATTCTTCGTCACTACCTGCATAACCATTAAAGACATAAAGTTCGTCCTTTTGATCTAGGTATTCAAGAACTTTGTCATATAATTTTAAAAATGTTTCCTCTTCGATAGGTTGGTTGATATTGCCCCAATCGATAGAATCTCTATAAGATGGTTCTGTCACGATGAATTTGTCTTTAGGTGAACGTCCAGTATATTTACCAGTCTTTGCATTAATTGCTCCAAGTTCTGTTAATTCACCCTCACCATTATTTAAAATCTTGTTATACAATTGTGTTGTAGAAAGTTGGAATAATGATGACGTTTTGCCCAAAATGTTTTCGATTTTATTAGTGTATGTGTATGTATCTACAGCCATACTCAATCCCTCCAAAGTTATTTGTATTGTAAGCCTTTACAATTAAAAAGTATAACACATATGATTTATTAGTACACATCATTTTAAAGGGAATTTAAAATTTATATTAATAAATGTTAAATTGACATTATTACTTAACTTCGGTACTATAGTGATTAACGGATTCTCTTATCCTGAGAGGCGGAGGGACATGGACCCAATGAAGCCCAGCAACCTCTTCTTAATACGAAGAAAGGTGCCAAACCGTTTGCAGACAAATACCGTCTGAACGATAAGAGCGAATGGACGTATTAGGGCCTTCTCTCTATTTAATATAGTGAAAGGGCCCTTTTTTAATGAGCTCACAGTATAGAGAATATTCGTAATTTAAAACTAAAGGAGCAAATTATGACTTACAATAGAAGATTATTCACATCAGAATCTGTAACAGAAGGACATCCAGATAAAATTGCCGACCAAGTTTCAGATGCGATTTTAGATGAAATATTAAAGGATGACCCAAATGCACGAGTAGCTTGTGAAACGACAGTTACGACTGGTATGGCGTTAATTTCAGGTGAAATATCAACAACTACTTATGTTGATATTCCTAAGGTAGTAAGAGAGACAATTAAAGAGATTGGCTATACGCGTGCTAAATTTGGTTATGATAGTCAAACAATGGCAGTATTAACAGCGATAGACGAACAATCACCTGACATCGCTCAAGGTGTGGATACTGCATTAGAATATCGCGATGATTTATCTGAGGCTGAAATAGAGGCTACAGGTGCCGGAGACCAAGGCTTAATGTTCGGCTATGCAACAAATGAAACAGATACTTATATGCCATTGCCAATTTTCTTATCTCATCAATTATCTAAACGTTTATCAGATGTAAGGAAAGATGGCATATTAGACTATCTTCGCCCAGATGGTAAAGTGCAAGTAACTGTTGAATATGATGAACATGATAAACCAAGCCGTATTGACACAATTGTAGTTTCTACGCAACATGCTGAAGATATTGAATTAGAACAAATTCAAAATGATATTAAAGAGCACGTTATTTATCCAACAGTTCAAAAAGATTTACTAGATGAACAAACAAAATTCTACATCAATCCTACTGGTCGATTTGTAATTGGTGGACCTCAAGGAGATGCGGGCTTAACAGGTCGTAAGATTATTGTAGATACGTATGGCGGATATGCACGCCATGGTGGTGGATGCTTTAGTGGTAAGGATCCTACAAAAGTTGACCGTTCAGCAGCATATGCAGCACGTTATGTAGCTAAGAACATTGTTGCAGCAGGCTTAGCTGATAAATGTGAAGTGCAACTTGCTTACGCAATTGGTGTTGCAGAGCCAGTTTCTATATCAATCGATACATTTGGTACAGGCAAAGTGAATGAAAGTGTGTTAGTTGAAGCGGTTAGAACTCACTTTGATTTAAGACCGGCAGGAATTATAAAAATGTTAGATTTAAAACATCCTATTTATAAACAAACTGCAGCATATGGTCATTTTGGTCGTACGGATGTGTTGTTACCATGGGAGAAACTTGATAAAGTCAACTTATTGAAAGATTCTGTACAAGCATAATAAATTGCCTTAAGTGTAGAGTTTACACTCGAATAAACAGATGATTTCCATTATAATAAAGTTACTGATCACATAAAGGAGCGTTATTGTTATGAACTCATTGGGACCTTTAGAAATTGGTTTAATCGTGGCAATTATCGTAGCAATTATTTGTTTGATTTTATTTATTGCTGCTTTAAACAGTAAGAAGAAAGCACAGAAAAAGATTGAAGAGCAATATCAATCTAAAGAACAAAAGTTAAAAGAAACACACGAAGAAGAATTAGAAAAAGAAAGAATCGAAAATAAAAAGACTGTTACAAAACAAAAAGAAGAATATGATGCGACAGTCAATACTAAAGATAGAGAAATTGATGCACTGAAACTTTTCTCAAAAAATCATAGTGAGTACGTAACAGATATGAGATTGATTGGTATTCGGGAACGCTTAGTAAATGAAAAGCGAATTAGACCTGAAGATATGCATATTATGGCAAATATCTTTTTACCACGAAATGAATTTAGTGATGTGCAACATATCAGTCATTTAGTATTAACACGTACAGGGTTATATATAATTGATTCCCAATTGTTAAAAGGTCATGTCTATAATGGCATCAGTTCTAATCAATTCAAAGATCAACCAATGATTGAGCAAGTCTTTGATACATTAGATCTTGATAAGCAAAAGGCTCAAACATTAGTATTAGATCAAAATGATGATAAGAAATCATTGAATTTTGTTAATTATACTGAGCATATTAATGATATTGAAAAGTTAGCAGGCGATATTCAAACAGAATTGAACTTGAAATTCACACCGACGACTATCTTGTACTTTAATCCGAAGAATGAAGGTGCTGTTACAATCACAAACTATGCACAAAGTTCAAATTCTAAAGTGCTTGTTGGTCCAGAACAATTGGATGAATTCTTTAATAAGTTTGTCTTCCATGGTCGTATTCAATACACTGTCGAAGATTTACAACGCATTATGGATGAAATCGAATCTTTTAATTAATATCATTGCTAAAGTAACGTAATCAATTTTTTGAAATGAATAGAGAGGATGGGATTTAAATTACCCATTCTCAAATAAAAGAGAGCTAATCCATCGCTGATTAGCTCTCTTTTTTATATTTAAATTTGGTGCGTATTATTTGTAGATAACGGAAAATAATAATTTCCGTGTAATTAATTGTAGTGTAGATAAATTTAATTTGAAGGTGTTGATTTAAAAATACATCATCATGTGGAGTATCTGGCGAGACGCCTAAGTGAACAATGGTAGGTAAAGACCAATGGTGAGATGACATGCTAGGAAAGCGAACTGAGAAAACATGATAAATTAAAGTTTGGAAGTAGTAAATATGTGCAATACATATTAGTGATTAACGTAATAAATAGCTAATTTATTTGGTTATGAAGCTTTTTGATTTATATGACTTACGAAATTGTATATCATGTAAGATAAGTAAAGTGAAAAAGGGGATATGAACATTGGAAAATATTACGTTTTACAATGGCAATGAAATGCCGATACTAGGATTAGGTACATTTAGAGTAGATAATAGCGATCAATGTAAAGAAGCAGTAAAACATGCTATAGAGAGTGGATATCGCCATATTGATACAGCTATGATTTATGAAAATGAAGAAAAAGTTGGCGAAGGTATTGCTGAAGCGTTAGAATCTACTGGTATTGACCGTAGTGAACTGTTTATTACTTCGAAATTATGGTTAGCAGATTATGGTAGAGACAATGTTGCAGATGCTTATGCAACAAGTTTAAAAAAATTAGGATTAGACTATTTAGATTTGTATCTTATGCATTGGCCAGGTACTGATGAAGCGTTAATGATTGATACATGGCAAGGTATGGAAGATTTATATAAAGATAATAAAGTTAAAAATATCGGTGTTAGTAACTTTGAACCAAGTCATTTGGATGCACTATTAGCTCAAGTTTCAATTAAACCAGTGATTAATCAAGTTGAATTTCACCCATACTTAGTGCAACAAAAATTAAGAAACTATCTAGAAGTTCAAAATATCCATGCTGAGTCATGGTCACCATTAATGAATGCACAAATCTTAGAAGATGAGACAGTGCAACAAGTTGCCACAGAAATTGGTAAAACGCCAGCTCAAGTAGTTATTAGATGGAATATAGACCATGGTGTCGTTGTTATACCAAAATCTGTGACGCCATCTAGAATTGAAGAAAACTTAAATGTCTTTGACTTTAAATTGACTGCAGAGCAAATTGAAAAATTAGACCAGTTAAATGAAGATAAACGTATTGGACCAAATCCATTAGAATTTACTGGCGAATAAACCATTTAAATTTAGAAATATTAATATTAAAAAGAACCTAGTAAATGCGTTTTTATAACAATTCATTTACTGGGTTCTTTATTTTGTTAACTAATATTGCTGATTACATTTATAAAATAATATACCCGATGAAACAGGCGGCGAATGAAACAACATATTGGAGTAAGGAATATCCAATAAAATGCCACAGATTTTGTTTATCTACTAACATCTTTACAAGTTCAGAAGATAAAGTAGAAAAAGTGGTTAATCCGCCTAGGACACCAATAATTAGCAATGGATGTATCCAAGATGTATGTATAGTCATTCCCATAATAAAGCCGATAAAGAAACTACCTATAATATTAACGAATAGCGTAGCAATTGGAAATGGGGAAGTGAATTTAGTAGCACAATAATTTGTAATAAATCCTCTAATGACTGCTCCGATACCGCCACCTAACATTACAAATAAAATATTGATCATGCTATCTTCCCTCCAATTCGCACGCCGATATAACAAACTATAATCCCAATGATATAACTCGTAATCGCATAAATAACTAATAATAAATAGTACTGGTGCGCTAACATAGATACTAATTCAAATTGGAAAGTAGAAAAGGTGGTAAAGGCTCCGATAAAGCCAGTAGTAATACCTTTTTTTAAATGTGCGTTATTGGCGAAATATTTTAGTGCTAAACTACCTAACAATCCCATTAAAAAAGAACCCATGATATTAGCTATGAAAGTACCGGTGGGAAAGCCACTATCAGGATTCATAAAAGAAAACCAATATCTTAAAAGTGCTCCAATTGAGCCACCAATAAAAATATATAGATATTGCATCATTTATACGCTTCCTCTCAATAAAATAAAATACTACAAAAGTATTTTACCTTTTGTAGCATAATTTAGAAAATAATACCAAATGTTGAAAGCGAAGAAAGGATATGAATGATAATTACGATGAGTAATACAAACGGTAATATTTTACTCGCTTTTCTAATCCAATCT
>NZ_JBICNX010000299.1:0-543 GCF_043107035.1 Staphylococcus sp. 231237_7MaSpsaltlick | reverse complement strand
GCATTAATATATCGCCTATCGGTCCAGTTACTATCGATACCAAAGAGACAATCAAAACAACAAAAAACAAAGAAAATATACCTTGATTCATTTTACTTAACGTTTTGTTGTATTTACCTACCAGCTTATCGTTATCTTGAAATTTACCTTCAAGTGTTTTTTTATATTCTTGTATTTCTGTTCTTGTCTGCTTATTACTTTCGATTACCCCATTCATAAGTGTTTTTGTATTGTTATCTATCTTTTTAAACTTATTATCTAGGGCTTTTTGAAAGTCTTGTTCTTGATTATCGGTATTTATTTTATTTAAATATGCGTTAGCTACTGATTTATATCTCACATGCAAGTCATCGCTTGCTTGATTAAAGGTGGAGGTCGATTCCTCTATCTTTTTTATTAACTGATTGTGTTGTTCGACTCTCTTGTTCTCTTTGTCTTCTAAGTCTTTCATTCTCTGCATTAATGCGCTCATTTTCTCTTCGTTCTCGCTCGGATCTAAGTCGTCGGTCGTGTTCTTCTCTAAATTCGTCCCAATCTTCTTTT
>NZ_JBICNX010000298.1:0-544 GCF_043107035.1 Staphylococcus sp. 231237_7MaSpsaltlick | reverse complement strand
ACTTCTATCAAATAATAAACGTAAAGCATATATAAGATTTGTTTTCCCTATATCATTTGATCCAATTACTAATGTTTGTTTTGCTAAATTTATGGTTTCATTTTTATAATTTCGAAAACCCTTAATATTTATCCAATCTATCTCCATTAAAACACTCCTATAAATTTTAATAAATAATCTATTTAATTACCCTAATCCACTTTTATATTATTGCTAATGTAAATTGCATTTAATTACAAAGTAAAAATAAAAATGTACTTATTCTGCATACTCAACCGATTTTTAATCATGTGTGTCTACTCTATTAATAATTTATAATATCATATATATTTATTACTATACACAAATAAACTCATGTATAATAACATTTACGTATGGGTATTAAACTTAATATAAGTGAGGTTTTAAATGTATATACAACAACTAGAAAATGGTAGTTACAAAGTCACTATCGAAGCACCAAGAGATCCTAAAACAGGAAAGAGGAGACAGATAACACGCAGGAGTCAATGTTAGTCAGAAGCAATCAAACGTGCTGTATAAG
>NZ_JBICNX010000297.1:0-544 GCF_043107035.1 Staphylococcus sp. 231237_7MaSpsaltlick | reverse complement strand
ACATATCTGTAGTAGCTATAAAACTCACTCGCCATCACTCCTTATCTGTAGCTATATACTTGAATATTAGAGTTCTCAAATTTATTTCCAATTATTTCAACATCAAATTCCCAATTTCCTAATATTTTCCCACCTTTACCATTAACAATATTCCAAGTACCAGCGGGTGAACTTACAACTTCAAAATTAAAATCGTAATAGTCTTTCACAATATCCCCCTCAAATATCTCAATGCCGTTCTTATCTTTAAGCCCTGTGGATTGCATAATTTCAAGGTTTTCTCCTAAGTAACCATCACAAGAAAATAGATGTGAATATACTGTGTAATCTGCAAAGTCAAATCTAGCAACATTAAACATTCTTTGTGATTCTTTATCCCATGCTCTAAACTTAATCATCTACTCCACCAGCTTTCCGTCACGCCATATTAGTGTCATTATTTGCGTCCTCCAATTTTCCAACAATCGCATCTACCACATTCACAGTAACTGCGTTGCCTGCTTGTTTATATAACTGACTATTACTCACACCACTCTCTTTAGCT
>NZ_JBICNX010000296.1:0-544 GCF_043107035.1 Staphylococcus sp. 231237_7MaSpsaltlick | reverse complement strand
CTGTTGCTTTTTGTTTTACTGTAACTGATTTAATACGTTCATTTTCTATGTGTGTAAGACTTGTTCTGCACTTAACCCAACCTAATTTAGGTAATTTAATGTACCTTTGATTGTAATTAAATCTGATGTTATTACATCTAAGCGTACTTAAATAAGATTGTCGGTGAATTTTTTTTGATTTAAATTTAGGATATTTACAAAAACCTTTAAAAAAACGGTCGAATGTCTTAGACAATATTTTTACTGTACATTGAATAGCAGCGCTATCAACATCTTTGAGCCAAGCATATTCACGTTTCATTTGAGGAATCAGTGATGACAAAGTAGAATATGAAAGCATTTTTAAATCTTTGTTGTTTTGGTAACGTTCATTCAACATATCTAACATCTGATTCCAAATGAACCTTGTATGACCAAAGGTCTTCTGTATCACATCTTCTTGTTTCTGATTGGGGTAGATTTTACATTCAATTCCTTGATACATTTTTCCACCTCCTTTAGTTTTATAATTATATATCCATAAAGATACTAATCTATTTAAGTA
>NZ_JBICNX010000295.1:0-545 GCF_043107035.1 Staphylococcus sp. 231237_7MaSpsaltlick | reverse complement strand
GATTATTATTAATATAAATATTGTTAATTAAGAAAACTAGATTTTAGTTTTAATTTTTAAAAATATGTGTTTTGAGTGTATATCTAGTGGAATATTTCATTATTAAAAATTTAAAGATGATGATAGTTTTTAGAATTATAAAAAGGCTTGGTAGAAGCATTATAATTTTAAAATAATGGATTTTATTAACAAATTCAAATAATTTTAATATAACTTTTAAAAATGCGTTGAAAAGCATAATAAAATTTATATATAATGGAATGGAACAAATTAAAAATGGGAGGTTCTTATGGAAAATACAATTGATTTATCGAAGTTGTTAGAGATATTAAAGAAAAATGCAAGATTAATCATAATTTTACCTATTCTTTGTTTGCTTATTAGTACAATTGTTACATTATTCTTTTTAGACTCTAGGTATCAAGCATCAACACAAGTTTTAGTGAACCAAAAAGAAAGTGATTCACAAATGATGGCACAAGAGGTACAAAGCAATATTCAGCTTGTTAATACATATTCAGAAATTGTTAAAAGCCCTCGTATAT
>NZ_JBICNX010000294.1:0-546 GCF_043107035.1 Staphylococcus sp. 231237_7MaSpsaltlick | reverse complement strand
TCCGTAGGTGGATATGTTGCCGGAGCTTCAGTTCAATCACAAAGTACCATTTTTGCGATAAAATCCATGCAGATTTATTTTCCATTATTAGCAGTCGCTATCGTAACCATATTCACTTTATTTTTGAATTATGAAAAATTTATTAAACACATAAAAGAACAAATTAGAACAAATAACGTAGGTGAAATGAGAGACAAACAAATATATAAATAAAATGAGGGATTACTATGACAAATTATATTCATGTAGATAAAAAAGGATCAGATAGTGGATTAGGTAATGTTGAATCACCATTCTTAACAATAGATAAAGCTGCTTCAGTTGCACAACCTGGAGACAGTATTATTGTGCATGAAGGGATATATCGCGAAGAAATAACACATATAAACACAGGATTAAGCGAGTCTAGAAGAATTTCATTTGAAGCAGCCCAAGACGAACAGGTTATTATTAAAGGCTCCGAAGAAATAACAGGATGGCAACAAATCGATGGCAGTATATGGAAAGTAGAAATAGATAACAATATATTTATAGATTTTAATCCAT
>NZ_JBICNX010000293.1:0-549 GCF_043107035.1 Staphylococcus sp. 231237_7MaSpsaltlick | reverse complement strand
ATTATAGAAGAAAATATAGATGAAAGTTATTTATTGACTGCTGATAAATTTGAAAAATTTAGATATTTACGCGGTCCTAAGAAGATTAAACGTACAACGAAAGACGGGCATGAATATTATTTTTCTGAAGGCGGTATGTCAGAAAGTGACTCTTTAGATTTACCTGCTAGAACAATGCTAACAAGTGAAGCCTCTGTAAATAGAAGTACACACTTTTTAAATATCGATAACATTTATCGTACTTTAACACCAATTGAAGCAGAAAGACTAAATGGTTTTCCTGATAACTGGACAGATACAATGCCAGATCGAATGAGGTATTTCTGTATGGGTAATGCACTAGTAGTACCTATTATAACTAGAATAGGTAACCAAATAGAAAAAATAGAACAGATGACTAGCGACTCTTTTAGTCAGTTGAAACTGTTTTAAGGTAATAATTTTGGCTCTATGATAAACAGAACTGATTTTTATATCAATCCTGTTTATCATAGAGCCTTTTTCTTGTTTTTACATACTTCGATTCATATGTATTGGATTAGTTAAGCT
>NZ_JBICNX010000292.1:0-551 GCF_043107035.1 Staphylococcus sp. 231237_7MaSpsaltlick | reverse complement strand
TGATACGATAGCGGATTTTTCAAAAGAAATAAGAGGAAAAGCTACATCTAATATGATGGTTTATGCATATGTAAATAATAAGCAAATAGGAAAAGCAAAAGTTACTGATGGTAAATATTTTATGAGTATTCCAAAACAAAAAGCAGGTACAAATATTCAAATATTTACAATTAATAAATACAATAAAAAGAGTAAGATTGTTACAAAGAAAGTTATAGATAGAACAGCACCTAAGACACCAACAATAAGCAAAATAACAACAAAATCTAAAGTTGTTAGTGGAAAAGGCGAAAAAAATTCAATTGTCTATATCTATAGAGGTTCAAGCAAAATTGGACAAGCAACTGTAGATGCAAAAGGTAATTATAAACTAAATATTAAAGCACAGAAAAAAGGTACTAAATTAACAATATACAGTGTAGATAAAGCAAAAAATAAAAGTAAAAAGTTATATTTAAGGGTAACTTAAAATTTATGTAAACAGATTATATAAAGAAGCATTCACTCAAAAATGGATATGGAAAAATAAATAGAATATAGCTACTAAATAA
>NZ_JBICNX010000291.1:0-552 GCF_043107035.1 Staphylococcus sp. 231237_7MaSpsaltlick | reverse complement strand
ATTCCATACAGTGTCAAAGTGACCGCTAAGTAAGATTTGTTCTTCACCTTCTCCGACTGTGAAACGAATATGATTACCCGTTTCGTGTTGTTCAATGGTTTCTGGTTCAATATTTAAATAGGATTTAATTTTATCTTTGATCCAACTACCAGCTTTATCCACTGCCACTTTATCTTTAGTTGGTGATTCTATTTTTACGAGTGCTTGAATATCTTCAATGATGTCTGCTTTATGCTCTGTTAAATATTGTTTTATATTACGCATCAAAACAACTCCTACTCTACTAAATTATTGGATTGATCATTTAACCGTTCTATTTGTTGAATACGTTGTTTAACTTCATCGTGATATGTTGTGCGGTATTGGTTGATTATGACATTTAAAAGACTAATCACCGGTGCTATTTCGTTATATCCACTAACATCTCGATTCGTTTTACCAAAAAATGTTATATCTGCTGATTTATAGATTGGCGATACTTGGGCATCAGTTATGGCAATAGTTTTTGCCCCCATCATCTTAGCTTGATTGAAAAAGTGCACAGTATCTTTA
>NZ_JBICNX010000290.1:0-553 GCF_043107035.1 Staphylococcus sp. 231237_7MaSpsaltlick | reverse complement strand
ATTCAGCCACCTTTGCAACGTCTGATAAATCTTTACCATTACTCAACAAGTCCATCACTTGTTTTAATTGATACTTACCTAACATTTCTGATTTGTTATCTTCTTCAAAGTCGCCAGTATTAATATTGATATTGAAGTTTGCTTTAACTAATAAGTCCATCACTGTAGTATTAGGTCGTCTGAATTTCTCTTTTCTCTTTTTAATTTCATCGCTAGTATACAAATTAAATCTCTTTTTAAATTTGCTTAGTTCTTCTACGGATACACGTTTGTAAACATTAGCAAATTCTGTTTCTGGATAACCTTTGATATTATATGAATGAATGTTGATGCGTTTCACTTTCACAGACATTACTTGCTTTGCGTTATATAAATCATATTCTTTAATCATTTCCTCGTCCTCCTAATAATCTTTAACTTGTACGTCTGATACGTCCTTGAATTTAATATCTTCAAACCCTAGTCTTTCTGGGTTATTTACATACTTATCGTATGCTTTATCTGCTTCGCGTTCCTTAATACTTTCTAAATCATAGTTAGCTGTCACAGGCAC
>NZ_JBICNX010000028.1:0-40789 GCF_043107035.1 Staphylococcus sp. 231237_7MaSpsaltlick | reverse complement strand
TAACATTAACCTTAAAGAATTTGCTATTGTTAACTTAGACAAACTTAATAAATTTGAGGATGGTACTGAAGTAACTCCTGCTTTATTAGTAGAATCTGGTGTAGTTAAGAGTGAAAAATCAGGAATCAAGATTCTTGGTAATGGTTCACTTGACAAAAAGCTATCAGTGAAAGCTCACAAATTCTCTGCAACTGCAGCAGAAGCTATCGAAGCTAAAGGTGGAGCACACGAGGTGATCTAATGTTAGAAACGCTTGTGAACTTCTTTAAAACAAAAGAAGTTCGTAACAAGATCTTTTTTACACTCGCAATGTTAGTTATTTTTAAAATAGGTACTTATATTCCAGCACCTGGGGTAAACCCAGCTGCCTTTGACAGTCAACAAGGTTCTCAAGGTGTCACTGATTTGTTAAATACATTTGGTGGCGGAGCCTTGAAGAACTTTTCTATCTTTGCTATGGGTATAATGCCTTATATTACTGCATCAATCGTTATGCAGTTATTACAAATGGATATTGTTCCGAAGTTTTCAGAGTGGGCGAAACAAGGTGATGCAGGTAGAAAGAAATTAAATAACGTTACGCGTTATTTTGCTATTATACTTGCTTTTATCCAATCTATTGGAATGGCATTCCAGTTTAATAATTACTTGAAGGGTCAATTGATCATGGATCAGTCGATTCTGAGTTATTTATTAATTGCTGTTGTATTAACAGCCGGAACAGCGTTCTTAATGTGGTTAGGTGAACAAATCACTCAATTCGGTGTTGGTAATGGTATTTCAATAATTATCTTTGCAGGTATATTATCATCAATACCTTCAGCATTGATTCAATTCTATCAACAAGCATTCGTTGGACAAGATGATGTTACAATGGCTTGGTTAAAGGTAATTGGATTAATAGTTGGAATGATATTATTAACAGTTGGAGCGATTTACGTCTTACAAGCTGTTCGTAAAATTCCGATTCAATATGCTAAAAAACAATCGACACAGCGATTAGGTTCACAAGCAACGTATTTACCTTTAAAAGTTAACTCTGCAGGGGTAATACCAGTTATCTTTTCAATGGCATTTTTCTTATTACCTAGAACATTAACATTGTTCTTCCCAGATGCGAGTTGGGCACAAAAAGTTGCGGATGTCGCAAACCCATCTAATAACTATGGTATGGTTGTATATGTCATATTAATCATAGCATTCACTTATTTCTACGCATTTATACAAGTTAATCCTGAGAAGATGGCAGATAACCTGAAGAAACAAGGAAGTTATGTCCCAGGCATTAGACCTGGAGAGCAAACTAAAAAATATATTACTAAAGTGTTATATCGTCTGACATTTGTAGGTTCTATATTCTTAGCTGTTATAGCAATTCTTCCAATCATTGCTACTAAAGTAATGAGCTTACCACAAACAATTCAAGTGGGTGGTACAAGCTTACTAATTGTAATTGGTGTTGCAATTGAAACAATGAAGAGTTTAGAAGCGCAAGTAAGTCAGAAAGACTATAAAGGCTTTGGTGGTAGATAAATTGTAGGAGGGCACTTATGAATATCATTTTAATGGGTTTACCTGGAGCAGGTAAAGGAACTCAAGCGAGTGAAATTGTAAAGAAATTCCCAATTCCACACATATCTACTGGCGACATGTTCAGAAAAGCGATTAAAGATGAAACTGATTTAGGAAAAGAAGCTAAATCATACATGGATCGTGGAGAATTAGTCCCTGATGAAGTTACTGTGGGTATCGTTAAAGAAAGAATTTCTGAAGACGATGCGAAAAAAGGGTTCTTACTAGACGGCTTTCCTCGTACTATTGAACAAGCTGAAGCATTAAGTGAAATCATGCAAGAATTAGATAGAAAAATTGATGCTGTTATCAATATAGAGGTACCTGAAGAAGAACTAATGAACCGCCTTACTGGTCGTAGAATCTGTGAAAAATGCGGAACGACTTATCATCTTGTATTCAATCCTCCAAAAGTTGAGGGGATTTGTGATCTTGACGGTGGTAAATTATATCAACGTGAAGATGACAACCCAGAAACAGTTGCTAATCGTTTAAACGTCAATGTTAAGCAATCAAAACCTATCTTAGAATTCTATGATAATAAAGGTGTATTGAAAAACATTGATGGCTCTAGAGATATTAATGTAGTAACAGAAGACGTTATTAATATTTTAGAGCAACTATAATCAATTTCAACTTTGTACGGTCTATGTAATGCCAAAAGTATAATTAAATAAGAGTGACAATGCGATTGAGTAATTCATTTTAATTTTGTTAAACTTATTAACAACACTAATAGACTCGTATGGTTAGAGTTGATTATTGACGATAACCAACTACCGCAAAAAGGGGGAAGTTAATAAATGGCTAAACAAGATGTAATTGAATTAGAAGGTACTGTATTAGATACTTTACCAAATGCAATGTTTAAAGTAGAATTAGAAAATGGTCATGAGATCTTAGCACACGTAAGTGGTAAAATCAGAATGAATTATATTCGTATTCTACCTGGCGACAAAGTAACTGTAGAAATGTCTCCGTATGATTTAACACGCGGAAGAATTACTTATCGTTATAAATAATCGTCACTCCATAATATAGGGAGGTATTAAAATGAAAGTAAGACCATCAGTAAAACCTATTTGCGAAAAATGTAAAGTCATTAAACGTAAAGGTAAAGTAATGGTAATCTGTAGTAATCCTAAGCACAAACAAAGACAAGGCTAATAAAGAGAGGTGTAAATAATTATGGCACGTATTGCAGGAGTAGATATTCCACGTGAAAAACGTATTGTTATCTCATTAACATATGTATATGGTATCGGTACAACAACTGCTAACAAAATTGTTGAGCAAGCTAACGTATCAGCAGATACTCGTACTAAAGATTTAACTGACGACGAATTAGGTCGTATCCGTGAAGTAGTAGACAGCTATAAAGTAGAAGGTGACTTACGTCGTGAGCAAAACTTAAACATCAAACGTTTAATGGAAATCTCATCATACCGTGGTATCCGTCACCGTCGTGGTTTACCAGTACGCGGACAAAAAACTAAAAACAATGCTCGTACTCGTAAAGGCCCAGTTAAAACTGTAGCTAACAAGAAAAAATAATAGGTAAAGGAGGCAAAATTTAAATGGCACGTAAACAAGTATCTCGTAAACGTAAAGTGAAAAAGAATATTGAAAACGGTGTAGCACACATCCGTTCAACATTCAATAATACAATCGTAACAATCACTGATGAATTTGGTAATGCTTTATCATGGTCATCAGCAGGTGCACTTGGATTCAAAGGATCAAAAAAATCTACACCATTTGCAGCTCAAATGGCATCAGAAACTGCTTCAAAATCAGCAATGGAACACGGTTTAAAAACTGTTGAAGTTACTGTTAAAGGACCAGGTCCTGGTCGTGAATCAGCTATCCGTGCATTACAATCAGCTGGATTAGAAGTAACTGCGATCCGTGACGTTACTCCAGTACCACATAATGGTTGTCGTCCACCAAAACGTCGTCGCGTTTAATTTTATTGTTATTGTCGCAGGTCACTGAGAAATACAGTACAAATCAAGTCGACGTAATCAAGGAGGATATTTGTAAATGATTGAAATCGAAAAACCTAGAATTGAAACAATTGAAATTAGTGATGATGCTAAATTCGGTAAGTTCGTTGTTGAACCACTAGAACGTGGCTACGGTACTACACTAGGAAACTCCTTACGTCGTATCCTACTATCTTCATTACCAGGTGCAGCCGTCAAGTACATTGAAATCGAAGGAGTATTACACGAATTCTCAGCAATAGACAATGTAGTTGAAGATGTTTCAACAATCATTATGAACATCAAAAACTTAGCGTTGAAAATCTATTCTGAAGAAGACAAAACTTTAGAAATTGATGTTAAAGATGAAGGCGAAGTTACTGCAAGTGACATTACTCATGACAGTGATGTTGAAATTCTAAATCCTGAACTTAAAATTGCAACTGTTTCTAAAGGTGGACACTTGAAAATCCGTCTTGTTGCTAACAAGGGTAGAGGTTACGCATTAGCAGAACAAAATAACACTAGTGATTTACCAATTGGTGTAATTCCAGTGGATTCACTTTATTCACCTGTTGAACGTGTAAACTATACAGTTGAAAATACACGTGTAGGTCAAAGTAGTGATTTTGATAAATTAACTTTGGATGTTTGGACTAATGGTTCAATCACACCACAAGAGTCTGTTTCACTAGCAGCAAAAATCTTAACAGAACACTTAAACATCTTTGTTGGATTGACTGATGAAGCTCAAAACGCTGAAATCATGATTGAAAAAGAAGAAGATCAAAAAGAAAAAGTGCTTGAAATGTCAATTGAAGAATTAGACTTATCTGTTCGTTCTTACAATTGTTTAAAACGTGCTGGCATTAACTCTGTTCAAGAATTAGCTGATAAATCAGAAGCAGATATGATGAAAGTTCGTAATTTAGGACGTAAATCATTAGAAGAAGTTAAATATAAACTTGAAGACTTAGGTTTAGGCTTAAGAAAAGAAGATTAATATAAAGGAGGTTAACTCATGGGTTACAGAAAATTAGGTCGTACTTCTGATCAACGTAAAGCTATGTTACGCGACTTAGCTACATCACTTATCGTTAGTGAGCGTGTTGAAACTACAGAAGCTCGTGCGAAAGAATTACGTAGTGTTGTTGAAAAATTAATCACTTTAGGTAAACGCGGAGATTTAGCTTCACGCCGTCAAGCAGCTAAAACTTTACGTAACGTTGAAATCCTAAATGAAGATGAAACTACACAAACTGCACTTCAAAAATTATTTGGTGAAATCGCTGAACGTTATAACGAACGTCAAGGTGGTTACACTCGTATTCTTAAAGTAGGTCCTCGTCGCGGAGACGGAGCTGAATCAGTAATTATCGAATTAGTTTAATTTAAATATACGTACTACTATATATAAAGCAAATGAGTGCAACGATAATGTTTGCCACATACAAATATTGTCTAGCTCAGAGTACCCCATCAAACTTAATAAATTTTAAAGCGTGAACTCAAAAATAAATGATGGGGTGCGCGCTTTTTTTGTTTAGTCCCCCTTAACTCTTTAGAGTTTAGGGGGACTTATGCAATTGCGAAGCAATAGCGAACCATAAAAGCTTAACTCTTTAGAGTTTAGGGGGACTTATGCAATTGCGAAGCAATAGCGAACCATAAAAGCTTAACTCTTTAGAGTGTCAAGAGGAATACATGCATATGATGCATGCATAAGCAGTGCATAGGAATCAGAGATTCCAAGGACTGCTAAGGCTTATGCAATAGCGAACCATAAAACCTTAACTCTTTAGAGTGTCAAGAGGAATACATGCATATGATGCATGCATAAGCAGTGCATAGGAATCAGAGATTCCAAGGACTGCTAAGGCTTATGCAATAGCGAACCATAAAAGCTTAACTCTTTAGAGTGTCAAGAGGAATACATGCATATGATGCATGCATAAGCAGTACATAGGAATCTGAGATACCAAGAACTGCTAAGACTTATGCAATTGCGAAGCAATAGCGAACCATAAAAGCTTAACTCTTTAGAGTGTCAAGAGGAATACATGCATATGATGCATGCATAAGCAGTACATAGGAATCAGAGATTCCAAGGACTGCTAAGACTTATGCAATTGCGAAGCAATAGCGAACGATAAAAGCTTAACGCTTTAGAGTGTCAAGAGGAATACATGCATAAGCAGTACATAGGAATCAGAGAATGCAATATGATTCATTTTCATGTAAAATGGATAAAGTATACTAATTTTAAATGTCAAGGGAGGCAATCGATATGGAATCAATGGATAGTATAATTAAATTTAATCATGTATCCTTTAAATATAATAGTGACGAACCATTTGCATTAAATGATGTATCCTTTGATATACCTAAAGGTAAGTGGACATCGATTGTCGGTCACAATGGCTCTGGAAAATCTACAGTGGCAAAATTGATGATTGGAATACAAAAACCTCTGACAGGAGATATTTATTATAATCATCAGTGTATAAACCCTGAGCATTTAAGTGAGTTGAGAAATCATATTGGGATAGTGTTTCAAAATCCTGAAAATCAATTTGTTGGTGCAACAGTGGAATATGATGTTGCATTTGGATTAGAAAATAATGCTATATCTCACGAATCTATGCATGAAATTGTACCTAAAGTGCTTAGTGACGTTGATATGTTAGATCGTTTAAATTATGAACCTCAATCTTTGTCTGGTGGTCAGAAACAACGTGTAGCAATTGCTGGTGTATTAGCGCTTAATACTGAAGTTATTATTTTAGATGAAGCAACTTCTATGTTAGATCCAGTAGGAAGAACTGAATTACTTAAATTAATCAGACGGTTAAATTCTGAGAAAGATGTGACTATAATTTCAATTACGCATGATTTATCAGAAGCTGCTGAATCAGATCAAATGGTAGTATTGAATGAAGGTAGTGTCTTTCAAATTGGGACACCCCAAGAAGTGTTTAGCCATGGAGAAGCGCTCACGAAAATTGGATTAGATTTACCGTTTGCAATGAGAATCAACCAATTAATTAGAGGAGAGTCAGAGTATATCACTTATGAAAGGTTGTTAAGTGAACTATGACAGTAAATTTTAATAAAGTAAGTTATGTGTATCAAAAGGGAACACCTTTTGAGCATTTAGCACTAAAAGATATCATAACAGAATTTGAGCAAGGAAAATATTATGCAGTCATCGGACGGACTGGTTCTGGTAAATCGACATTAATTCAACATTTCAACGGCCTTTTAAAGCCCACTCAGGGGTCGATGACGGTTAATGATATACAGATTATACCTAAGACTAAGGATAAGTATTTGATGCCCGTACGAAAGCGTGTAGGAGTTGTGTTCCAATTCCCCGAATCTCAATTATTTGAAGACACAGTAGAGAGAGAAATATTATTTGGCCCTAATAATTTTAATATGCCATTGTCAGAAGTTAAAGAAAGAGCCTTTCGTTTATTGTTAGACTTTGGTTTTAGTAGAGATGTATTAGAGCAATCTCCATTTCAAATGTCAGGTGGTCAAATGCGTAAAATAGCCTTAACATCCATTTTAGCAATGAATCCTGATATTGTAATACTTGATGAACCAACTGCTGGTTTGGATCCAAAAAGCCAAAAGCAAATTATGCAATTGATTAAAAATTTACAGATTAGACATAAAAAGACTATCGTTTTAGTTACACATGAGATGAATGATGTGGCTCGTTATGCTGACGAAGTTAAAATAATGCGAGACGGTAAGATAATAGAGTCCTGTTCACCACGAGCACTATTTAGTAATTCAGATTATGTGGAACAGCTAAACCTCGACGTTCCTGATATCGTGAAATTGCAACGTGATATTGAAAGCAAGCATCAAATGAAGTTTAATCATGTTGCTTTAACAGAGGATGAATTTGTAGCGATGTATAAGGAGTGGACGAAAAATGAAAGATAAGTTTATTATTGGACGTTATTTGCCACTTGATACATTAATACACAGACTTGATCCACGAGCAAAACTGATATTTGTCATGGTATTTATTATATTGATTTTTATTGCACATAGTTTTGCTACATATTTATGGTTATTACTATTGATAGGCATGATTGTGCGTTTATCAAAAATCAAATTATGGTTTTTGGTAAAAGGTTTAACACCTATATGGATATTTTTAATCTTTACCTTTGCCATGCATTTATTTTTAACAAAAGGTGGCACGCGTTTAATAGAGATAGCCTTTATTTCAATTGATACAGCAGGCATATTAGAAGGGATTTATATAGTCTTAAGATTAATGTTTATAATCATGATTTCTACGATTATGACTTTGACAACAAGTCCGATTGATTTAACAGATGCGTTTGAAAGATTATTAAATCCTTTAAAATGGATTAAAATTCCAGTACATCAACTCAGTATGATGATGTCAATTGCACTTAGATTTATACCAACGCTAATGAATGAATTAGATAAAATTATACTTGCCCAAAAATCGCGAGGATCAGAGATTAGTTCTGGCAGCATTGCAAATCGTATTAAAGCCTTTGTACCATTATTAATTCCCTTGTTTGTTTCAGCTTTTCAGCGCGCAGAGGATTTAGCAATTGCGATGGAAGTTAGGGGTTATGACACGAATAAACAACGCACAAGTTATCGAAGGTTGCAATGGCAATGGCAAGATACATTGGCACTTGTAGCCCTAATACCAATTGCTTTAATATTAATTGCATTGAAAGTTATAGGAGTGTAAAGCATGCGTGTTTTGGTAAATATATCATATCAAGGAAGCCAATTTTTAGGTTTTCAAATACAACAAAATGGAAGAACTGTACAACAGTTATTCGAAAAAATTCTTAAACGTATTCATAAACGTCATGTGAGAATACACCCAACAAGTCGAACAGATCGAGGTGTACATGCACTTGAACAATATTTTCACTTTGATACAGAACTCAACATACCGGCGCAACAATGGAAATACGCTATGAATAGAGCGTTGCCAGGTGATGTTTATGTTAAAGATGTAACCATAGTAGATGAACACTTTCATTGCAGATATGATTGCGTAGGGAAGTCTTATCGCTATAAAGTATATCAGTCTGAAACTAAGGATCCATTTCAAAGTGGATTGAAAACACATTTACCTGAACAACTAGATATAGAAAAAATGAATAGAGCGGCTCAATTTTTTATAGGTACTCATGACTTTACAGGTTTTTGTTCGCAGAAAACGGAAACAGAAAGTAGAGTCCGTACTTTGTATGGAAGTAAAATAATAAAAACTGCTGACGGCTTCGATTACGTTGTAACTGGTTCGGGATTTCTATATAATATGGTGAGAGTATTAGTAGCATTTCTAATCGAGGTCGGTAAGGGAAAAAGAGAACCGGAAGAAATTCCAAAGCTGTTAGAAGCGAAAGATAGAAAGCAAATTCCTTTTACTGCACCCCCGGAAGGGTTGTACTTGGAACGCATATACCTCACATTGGATGAACTCATTGCGACATATGAAGTTTAGTAAGAAATTTAAGTAAAAAATTTCTTTAGAAAATCACTAAATTACATTGACAAAATGACATAAAAATTATACGATTACTAACGGTATTGTTTTATATCACCCACGATAAGCCCCGGAATCTTATTGTGTTACAAGATATAGAAGCACGTAGAACAAAATTAATAAAATAAATGAAATTTACGATTTAAAAGTATACTACTATTAAATATGAAATCTTATTTATTTACTCTAGGAGGACAATATTATGCGTCAAACATTTATGGCAAATGAATCAAACATTGAGCGCAAATGGTATGTGATTGATGCTGAAGGTCAAACACTTGGTCGTTTATCATCAGAAGTAGCATCTATTTTACGCGGTAAAAATAAAGTAACTTATACACCACACGTTGATACTGGTGACTATGTAATCATCATCAACGCTTCAAAAATTCAATTCACAGGTAATAAAGAACAAGATAAAGTTTATTACCGTCACTCAAACCACCCAGGCGGTATTAAATCAATCACTGCTGGTGAGTTAAAAGCAACTAACCCAGAACGTTTAATTGAAAACTCAATTAAAGGTATGTTACCAAGCACTCGTTTAGGCGAAAAACAAGGTAAAAAATTATTTGTATATGGTGGCGCTGAACATCCACACGCTGCACAACAACCAGAAAACTACGAGTTACGTGGTTAATTAGAAGGAGGAAATTACATTGGCACAAGTTGAATATAAAGGCACAGGCCGTCGTAAAAACTCAGTAGCACGTGTACGTTTAGTACCAGGTGAAGGTAACATCACAGTTAATAACCGTGACGTACGTAGCTACTTACCATTCGAATCATTAATCTTAGACATAAACCAACCATTTGATGTAACAGAAACTAAAGGTAACTATGATGTATTAGTTAACGTTTCTGGCGGTGGTTTCACTGGACAAGCTCAAGCAATCCGCCACGGTATTGCTCGTGCATTATTAGAAGCAGATCCTGAATACAGAGGTTCTTTAAAACGCGCTGGATTACTTACTCGTGACCCACGTATGAAAGAACGTAAAAAACCAGGTCTTAAAAAAGCACGTCGTTCACCACAATTCTCAAAACGTTAATTGTTGGTTCATACGAACTACGATGTTTCAAGAAGCTCCCAACTTTGTTGGGGGCTTTTTTTGTAAACTTTTTTAACCTAGTATGTAGTTCGTTTAAATCTTTTATATGAAAAGGATAACCACAATATTCTCGGGTATGAAATATATAGTGTATAGCATATTTATATACTAATATTTTTATAAGAGGTGTTTCGAGATTGATATTACAAAAAAATAGTGTTTTTAGAAGAATGATTATCAGTAGTATTATAGTCATATTTACTATAATGTCACTGTTATATTTAATGACAGTACATAATCAAGTTAACGCGGCACAACAAGCAACTACCCAAGAAGCAAAACAAACACCTGAGCCGACATTTTACTTACATGGTTACTCTGGTTCGGAGAAGTCAGAGCGTTATTTAGTAAATTCAGCAATTGAAAAAGGTGTCACGAATAAAGTAATCAAAGCTCATGTATCAGCTGATGGTGAAGTCACATTTGACGGTAAATTTGATAAAAATGATCCTCATCCTATTGTTCAAATTATTCTTGAAGATAATAAAAATTGGGATTACAACAAAAATGCCGAATGGTTTAAAAATGTCATTACTGAAACAGAACAGCATATTAAATATAGTAAATTTAACATGGTAGCACATTCGATGGGGAACCTTACGTTAGGCTATTATATGTTGAATTATGCTGGAGATGAATCTTTACCTAAATTAAATAAACAAGTTAATACGGGTGCACCATATAATGGTATATTAGGCAGAAATGACGAACCGAATGAAGTGAAATTGGATGAAAATGGTAAGCCTGATCAAATGAAACAGGAATATAAAGATTTACAACAAATGAAATATAATTATCCTAAAAAATCAGTGGATGTATTAAATGTGTATGGAGATCTTCAAGATGGTTCACATTCAGATGGAAAGGTGACAAATCAATCTTCATTATCTCTTAAATCTTTACTAAATGGTTATGTGAATTCTTATCGTACCTTTAAAGTTGAAGGGGAACATGGTGAACATAGTGCATTACATGATTATAAAGTAGTAGCAGATGAAATTAATGCATTTATTTGGAATAAATAGTGTAGAAATTAAAATCAACGTAACTATTGGTGAGTTACGTTGATTTTTTATTTTCTTTTGCAATAAGTTGAAGTAATTGCTTTCGATTTTCTTCTCCATAGACATGAGGTTGAATCATAATTTCATCAGCACCATATTGATCCTGTATATTCTGTAATTGTGCATAAACAGCACTAGGAGTACCAGAAATAACGCGCTTTTTATTTTGTAGCATTTTTTCCTGTTCTCTGCTTGTAAGTGGTCTATTTTTTACATATTGAGGTGAAGCATAAAATTGTGGCTGGTCGATGTAATTTATACGTAATAACCAATAGTGTAGCGCTGTTTCTAAATCATTTATGGTTTCTTGATTATCGGCAGTTACTACAAATGTAGAAATGATTACGTAACTTTGACGTTGAGGGTGCAATGTTGCGAATTGTTGTCGATAATGTGTGATTACATTCGCAACCTGAGAAGCTGGTTGTCCCATTAAAGCAATGACGAATGGTAATCCTTCTTTCGCTGCAAGAGATGCACTATTTTTACTCATACCTAGAATAAACATTAAAGGCTTAGTATCAACTTTAGGGGTAACAGCGATATTTTTAAAGCGGTGAAATTGTGTGTCACCATTAAAATATTGAATTAAATCTTCAATTTGAGTTTCATAATCGACTGGTTGTGATTTATGTTCGTTCAACGCTTTATTTACATTTTTAAAGCTGGGTGAATGACCTGTCCCAATATTTATTCTGTTAGGGTGACGTGCTTCCATAATATTAAATTGTTCTGCCACTTTATAAGGGCTATAATGTGCCAACATGACGCCACCACTACCTATTTGTATTGATTGTGTTTGTTCTAAAAGTGCCATCATAACCATTTCAGGTGCACTAGAAGCAACTGAATATACTTGATGATGCTCTGCAACCCAATATCTTTCATAGTTTAATTGCTCAGCCAACTGTACAAGTTCTATGGCATGATTAAATGCTTCTGTTGCATTGCAATCTTGAAAGATGGGGACATAGTCCAAGATGCTTAATTTCACGGATTATCCTCCTTTAATAACTTCGTATAACAAGTGTTTAATTTAATAAATCATAACATGAAGTTAAAATTGAAGATAAGCGATTTGATTGCTTGAGATAGTCAATCACTATAAAATGAAAGATAACAGACGTGAATGGAGGCTAAAAAATGAAAACAGAAAGAATTGTATTAGCTAAAAGACCTGTAGGTTTACCTACAGATGAAATTTTTCGATATGAAACTGTTGAAATAGGGCAGCCAGGTGATAATGAGATTCAAATTGAAGCACTATACATTTCAGTGGATCCTTATATGAGAGGTAGAATGAGTGATAGCGAATCTTATGTTCAACCATTCAAATTAGATGAAGCACTTAATGGTCATGTGGTAGGTAGAGTAACAGAATCGAATCATGATCAATTTAAAACCGGTGATATTGTCACTGGTGGACTACCTTGGCAAAAGGTTGTAAATATATCAGGAGATAAAGTGATAAAAGTTTCAAATACAGAAGTACCTCTTTATCTTTACCTTAGCGTGTTAGGCATGCCAGGACAAACTGCTTATCATGGTTTACTTAAAATAGGAGAGCCTCAAGAAGGTGAAACTGTCGTAGTATCTGCAGCTTCAGGTGCTGTTGGTTCTGTTGTTGGACAAATTGCTAAATTGAAAGGTGCACATGTTGTTGGTATTGCAGGTGGACCTGAAAAAACGGCATATTTAACAGAAACGTTAGGTTTTGATGTAGGATTGGATTATAAAGACGAAGATTTTGCAACTGCATTAAGCGAAGCAGTCCCTAATGGCATTGATGTCTACTTTGAAAATGTTGGCGGTGATATTGCGGATGAAGTGTTTAAACATTTAAATCAATTTGCCAGAATTCCAGTCTGTGGTGCAATTTCTGGTTACAATGATACAGAAATTGAATATGGTCCTCGTATTCAACCAACATTAATCAAATCTCAAGCATTAATGAAAGGTTTTATCGTTGGAAATTATGCAGATGACTTTAAACAAGCAAGTCAAGATTTAGCACAGTGGGTTATTGAAGATAAAATTAAAACAAAAACGACAGTAGAAGAAGGCTTTGAAAATTTACCACAAGCATTCCGTAATTTATTTACAGGTGATAATTTCGGCAAACAAGTAGTTAAAGTCGCAGATTAACGAATTAATAGTGAAGGAGATGCATGTGATGAAAGCAATTGGTGCAGATAGCGCTTTTAATTTATCTGAAGGGAATCAATTTTATGAATTTGAAATAACCTCGTTAGAACCAAAGCAATATGAATTATTGGTGAAGATAGATGCAATTAGCATTAATCCTGTTGATACTAAGATTAGGCAATCACCTGTTGATAATGCACCACGCGTTTTAGGCTTTGATGCTGTAGGTGTTGTTGAGGCAATAGGCGATAATGTCAAACATTTTCAGGTGGGTGATGAGGTCTATTATTCTGGTTCACCGTCTTACCAAGGTTCAAATCAAACACATCAAATTGTAGATAGCCGCTTGGTAGCAAGAAAGCCTCAAAATATATCGGCAATTGAAGCAGCCAGTATTCCACTCACTGGTTTAACAGCTGCAGAAACATTATTTGATGTATTCAATATTTCACACAATCCAGAAGATAATAAAGGTAAGTCAATCTTAATTATTAATGGAGCAGGTGGCGTTGGAAGTATTGCTACCCAAATGGCTAAACAGCACGGTTTGCATGTTATAACAACAGCATCTCGTGAAGAAACACATCAGTGGTCGAAAGAAATGGGGGCAGAAATTGTCCTGAATCATAAAAATGATTTAAGTGCAGAATTTGAGAAATATGAAATTTCTGAAGTGGATTATATATTCTGTACCTTCGATACAGATCGATATTTTGAGAAAATGATCGAATTAGTAAAACCAAGAGGTAAGATTGCTACAATAGTAGCGTTCAAGGACAAGCAAGATCTGAATTTACTCAAAAATAAAAGTGTGACTTTTACACACGAATATATGTACACACGACCATTGCATGAGACAGAAGATATGCAACGACATCACGAGTTACTATCAGACATTACTGATAAAATTGAATCCGGTAAATATAAACCAACAGTCAATAAAGTATTACAAGGATTAACTGTTGACAATTTATATGAAGCGCATAGACAATTAGAAAGCCATGCAATGGTTGGCAAGTTAGTAATCCAAGTTGCTGAGTAAGTCCCAATAGAATATATGTAAAATGCCATTCATTTGACTGTGATCATAGTTGAGTGAATGGTATTTTTTATGAAATTTATCAGATGTAGAAGATACGCATATCAAAAATAAGATAGGGTAATACAAATATAGATTTAAAGGAGGGGAATTAACGAATGAGTGGTAAGAAACTCACGATTGTATTTTGGTGTGCGTTATCTATATGTACGTTATTCGTTATTTATGGAGCAATTTTACCAAAACAGTTAGAGCAAGTGACACAGAGCATTACTAATTTTATAGCTGTGCACTTTGGCTGGTATTATTTATTATTAGTGTTATTTATTTTAATTGTTTGCATTTATTTATTATTCTCAAGGTTTGCGTCAATTACCTTAGGAGATGATAATGAAGAACCAGAATTTTCACTGAAATCTTGGTTTGCTATGCTATTTAGTGCAGGAATGGGGATTGGATTAGTATTTTGGACAACAGCTGAACCAATCAGTCATGCCTATACATTAACACCATTACATAAAGCAGGTACACAAACTGCAATTAACGAAGCCATGCAATTTTCTTTTTTC
This sequence comes from Staphylococcus sp. 231237_7MaSpsaltlick, assembly GCF_043107035.1. NCBI lineage: Bacteria > Bacillati > Bacillota > Bacilli > Caryophanales > Staphylococcaceae > Staphylococcus > Staphylococcus sp. 231237_7MaSpsaltlick. Next base: position 25,740 of record NZ_JBICNX010000028.1, on the reverse strand, counting down.
CATTGGGGCATACATGCATGGGCAGTGTATGGCATAGTTGGCCTTGTCTTTGCTTATTTTAATTTTCATAAGGGATATCCAGGATTAGTTAGTGCGACTTTGACCCCAATATTAGGCAGTAAGGCGATGCGTGGACCAATTGGTGGTGCGATTGATGTGTTGGCTATCATTGCAACGGTAACAGGCGTAGCAGCTACACTTGGTTTTGGCGCTTTACAAATTAATGAAGGACTGAACTTTTTATTTGATATTCCTTCTAACTTTGGGACGCAAGTCATTATCATTATTGTAGCTACAATTTTATTTACTTGGTCTGCTTGGTCAGGTATTGATAAAGGTATTAAAAGTTTAAGTAATATTAATATGTTACTTGCATTTGTTGTATTATTAGTCCTATTTTGTGTTGGACCTACTTTAAATATATTAAATATGTTTACCAATACTTTAGGTGATTATATTGCTAATTTCTTTAAAATGAGTCTACGCATTCCGCAGAGCGGTGGTGAAAAGTATCAATGGTTACAACAATGGACAATATTCTATTGGGCATGGTGGATTTCTTGGGCACCGTTTGTTGGTATATTTATTGCAAGAGTATCGCGTGGTAGGACGATCAAAGAATTTATATTAGGTGTTTTATTTGTACCGGCGTTTGTGTGTTTTTTATTCTTTGCAGTATTCGGTACATCAGCTATTTATTTGCAACAACACAATATTGCTAATATTGCAAAGGCAGCAACAGAAACAGCTACATTTAGTACATTGGAGCATTACCCACTTGGATTTATTTTGAGTATTGTCACATTAGTTGTTATTATGATTTTCTTTGTGACTTCGGCCGATTCTGCAACTTATGTGTTAGGTATGTTAAGTGCAAAAGGTAGTATTCATCCTTCAGGTATTGTCAAAATAAGTTGGGGTGTTATCTTAGCATTATTTGCAGTAATCATGATCTATACTGGAGGTACACAGTCGATACAAAACTTATTAATTATTGCTGCTTTGCCGTTTTCTGTAGTCATTATCTTTATGATATGCGCCTTATTTAAAGCGATTTCTGAAGAGAAACCGAGAACAAACCATAGTAATATGCTGAAGGAAAATAAAGGTTCACAACATAAGATAAATGAAAATAACCAGCAATGATTTGAAATTTTAATTAGTTTAAGCAAGTTTTATTGAAACCAATTAAAGTATAACGCAATAAAATGTTTTTGATGGAAAATTTAGGGGTATGTTTTTGGTATGACAAGTACATAAATATACAAGCATAGGAGGTGTCATACGAGGTGAAACGCATAAAGAATTTTATTTTAGGTCTGTTAATAGTAGTAATTGTTGGATTTTTACTCTTTATGTTTATTAAAGATTCACGTATTACTAAATACCAAGATTATTTCATGCAATTTAACTGGTTTGTACCAACATTAATTGGTTTAGCAGCACTCTTATTATTAATAGGTCTAATATTAGTATTTAGTTTGTTTAAACCTACGTATAGAAAGCCTGGACTTTATAAAGATTATGAGGATGGTCATATTTACGTATCGCGTAAAGCAGTTGAAAAAACTGCCTACGATACAATTGTTAAATATGATGAAATTCGTCAACCTAATGTAATAGCTAAGCTATATAACAAAAAGAAAAAGTCACATATTACATTGAAAGCGGATTTCTTTGTTCCTGGAGATGTTCAAGTTAAAACACTTACAGAACAAATAAGAAATGATGTAAAACAAAATGTTGAGCATTTTACTGAATTACCAGTATCAAAATTAGAGGTTAATGTTAGAGATCAAAAAACCTCAGGCAAACGCGTGTTGTAAGGGAGGGTAATTATGACTCAAAATAATAACCAAAATGGTCAAGATTCAACGCAACAAGTTATTGATTTCTTTAAAACTTTTAAATGGAGAATTATAGGATTTTTAGCATTCTTAATCATTGCTATTTTATTTTTAACTTTAGGTTTCTGGAGTACAATACTTATTATCATATTATGTTTGATTGGCGTAGGTATAGGGTATACGAAAGACCGTAAGCAGGATTTTTTAAATTTCTTAAATCGGTGGAGTTAAAAATTTAAAGTAATTAATGAATCAAAACAAAAAACTTAAATAATAAAGGAGAATTTATTATGGCAGTAGATAACAATAAAGCGAAACAAGCATATGACAACCAAACTGGTGTGAACGAAAAAGAACAAGAATTACAAAAAGAACAACAACAACAAAATCAAGAACCTCAATTTTCAAATAAATTATCGTTCTCAGATGAAGTTGTAGAAAAAATTGCAGGTATTGCTGCACGTGAAGTTCACGGTATCTTAGAAATGAAAGGCGGTTTCGTCGACAACATTTCTAACTCATTTGGTAGCAGCAATAATGTTACTCAAGGTGTGAGTGTAGAAGTAGGCGAAAAACAAGCAGCTGTAGACTTAAAAGTCGTATTAGAGTATGGTGAGTCTGCGCCTAAAATTTTCCGCAAAGTAACAGACTTAGTTAAAGAACAAGTTAAATATATCACTGGTTTAGATGTGGTCGAAGTTAACATGAGAGTTGAAGATGTAATGACTAAGAAAGAATGGGCTCAAAAAAATGAAAAAAATGAAAGCTCAAGTAAAGAACAAAAAGGTTTACAATAAGTCTATTACTGATTAAGACCAAAACCTAAAATGATTTATCACATTAATTAAATAGGAATAAATAATTATTTCGAAAAAATACAGGTTAGGACCTAATAAACATCCTAACCTGTATTTTAATTTATAGAAAAAAACTGCCAATAAAGCAATATACATTACTGGCAGTAAATGATGTGATTTTAAAATATGATAACCCTCATTTTTTATCTTCTATATAATTACTTACTTTTGTAAAGTGGATTATCTACTTGAACATAAGTGTAATAATCAGCTTCATCTTCTAGACGCATGGTTGTTACACATTTATAATCTATCTTCTCCGCAAATATGATATCTCTAAAGTTTGCTACACGTTCTGAATCTGTTAGAGTTTGTTCAATTTGATCTAGCTTAACTTCAATTAAATCACTTATTGTATGCCAAATTTGGGATTCTAAATCATTTGAGTCACTATATTTTGCTACGGCTGTGATTAATTCACCAAGATGATTTTGTATGCTTGAATAAAAAACTTTATTAAATACAGTTTGTGCTTTGTCTGTTAATATAAGTGATTTTTCATGAAAATCCTTTGTACTATACCCAACACTGTTTAAATAAGGTTCATCAATACGTAATCCTTCAAAATCTCTGACATATAAGGTGTTAAGTGAACCATCTTTATTAAATGCCACGATTGAATTTTGTAAATGAGCTTCTAAAGCAATACCATATTTTACTAATAATGGAATTGCAATATCAATTAAAGCTTGGCCATAACGTTTAAACCAATTTATACTTGCGATTTCAAAATTATCAAAGGAACGTGCTAATGTATATTTTTTTATTAAAGAGATAATAGGTGCCTCAGAATTGTTCGGATAATTTGCTACTAAACTTGATGGTATGATTGGCGTAACATCCGCATCAATAATTTCGTAAATATTCCTTCTGAATAATGTACCAAGTTGTTCACTTCTTAAAGTTTTAATTGCTGTAGCATCCGCTTCATTATAAAAGTGTATACCTGCTAATTCATCGATTGTTTCTGCATTAATATTATAAAATAGTGGGTCGTTTTCTTTAATGTTATTTAGTATTTGAGTGACCTTTGGACCATTTGTCGTAGTCTGTTCAGATAATGTTCTGATTTCACCAGTGATATGCACATTGGTTGATAATTTAATATGTGGCGAAGTTACTGGTAGTTCAGGCATCAATGTTCTGAAGGATAGACCAGCAAAATAATTCAACTGGTAATTTAAAGGAATAATACTTTGAGTTTTGAGTTCTTGTGCATAATCTTTAACAATAATTTCGTTAAATTGCCAAGGATGAACGACCATGACATTGTAATTATCAATAGCTTCATGTCCTACAGTTTCAACCGCGAAATCATACAAACCACTAAATAATTGGTAAACAACGTCATTGAATTGATTGTTTAGCGCACTTGTACGTGTAATTTCCTTATTGATAAGTATAAATTTCATAGGAATTGGTTGGGCAAATTCAGATGAATAATTAATTGCAGTTTCAGGTGTCATACCTTTCCTTAACTTTGCACCTGGATGGAGCGGATGGCCTTCAACGACAGATTGCTCAGAACGTAGATAACTATCGGGATGTTGATCTATAAGTTCCCATAGAGGTGCTGTCGTTTCAGATAAAGTATGATGCTGAAAACTTATAGCAATAGCCATATTGGCCACACTATTATTGATATCCTCTAAAAATTGTGCGCTCGCATCATTATTTAATTCTGGTGCTTCGATTAATATGCAATCTAATATCTCTTTAGGATGTAGCACACGTCTCATTACTTGGTCTTGTTCAAAGTAGAAAGGTCCTGATACATCGATTCTATCGAAAGCGTGTTGACCAGTAATTGGTGCTATTAAAGTACGACTAGACTTGGGAAAATCAATACGCAGTATCTCATCAGTTTGTATATCCGTTTCAAGGTTTAATGTTTTGGTAGAAATAATTTGACTATAGTCTCGACTATTTACTAAATTTTCTCTATGTAATGAACTAATAAGTCGTTGTGATATTTTGTCTCTACTAGCTAATAACACTGACTTAAATTGATTGGCCCAATTTTCTTCTATTGTGCTTAAATAATAAAAAGCATTTTGTTCATCAATAGTAAGATTTTCAATTAAGTTGTGTTTGTTTCTTTTTAAATACATAAAAGCACCTCTAAAAAATTATTTTACAAAAGCATAAGATATTTGTATAATCTATAATAACGATAATGATAATTATTATCAATTAAAAAGACGGGTGAAATTTCATGGCGAAGTATTTTTTTCCAAGTTCTTTCTTATTATTTTTAGGAAACTGGATTGGACAAATTACATTAAATTGGTATGTATTCAGTATTTATCACAATGCGATTTACTTAGGTTTAATTAATTTTTTCCGGTTAGTACCTATCTTATTAATAAGTGTATGGGCTGGAGCACTAGCTGATAGATGTAACAGAGGCAACCTGTTACGAATTTCAATATCAGCTTCCTTTATATTAACTACTATACTTTGTATTTTAACGTTTCAAAGTAAGAAGTTACCAATAATTGTATTCTTAATTTATGCATTAGGAAGAGGCATTATGAGTGCAATTGAAACACCAGTTAGACAAGCAGTATTACCTGATTTAACAGACAGGTTAACAACGACACAAGCTGTGTCATATCACTCATTTATAATAAACATTTGTCGATCAATTGGTCCGGCAATTGCTGGATTTGTTGTTGCTACATATAATTCAGAAATTAGTTTTGCATTACAGGCACTATGTTACTTTATTTCATTACTACTCTGTTTACCATTATCGTTTAATACACATAAGATTGATAAGGTAGATACAGAAGTAAGTTTCAAGTATGTAGTTGATTATTTTAAAGAAAATAATGTAGGAGCACGTATCTTTATTACATCACTATTAATTATGGCAACAGGCTTTTCATATACGACACTATTACCAGTGTTAACCGATAAAACATTTCCAAATCAAGTCGCAATATTTGGTAGTGCAATGACTTGTTGTGCAATCGGTGGCATTATAGCAACTATGATTTTACCGAATATTTTAGAGAAAATTTCTATGGTAAAAATGTATTATTTAAGTTCGGCATTATTTGGCGTATCGCTTTTAGGTACGATAACAAGTAATACGTTGTTACTATTTACTGCAATATTCTTTATTGGTTTGTTTAGTCAATGGGCACGAACTACGAATAGAATCTATTTCCAACACAAGGTGGAAGCGCAACATAGAGGTAAGATATTAAGTGTAATTATGATGGATAGAGGCATGATTCCTTTAGGAGCAATGTTAATGAGTTTTGCAGCTGAGTTAATAGGGGTTGTTGAAACATTTGTTGCTATGGGTATATGCACTTTAGTTATTTCATTATTATTCGGTATTGTTAACAGACAAAGGAAAGACGGAGGCAAAGTCGTATGAAGCATCAAACATGGAAATGTGCAGATAAAAATGTGCAATATCGTATTATCAATGCGATTCTTAAAGAACAAATTTTTCCTGATGGAATGCGAGTCAATGAATATCAGGGTTTAATTGAATTACAATATAAAGGACAATTATTAAAAGTTAATAAAATTCGTAAAAGTGCGATGGCGCGCTATGATTTTAAAGGACCTTTGAGTTATTTAAAAGGTGAAGAAGCTTATGAAGTTGATTCGGTAGAACAATTAATCGAAATTTTAGACAGTAAGTTCGATATTCCTATAAGTGAAAGGTTAACTCAGGAATTAATATCTTGCCGTGATGGCTTTGTTCTGACATATGAACATTTTTGTAATAGGCAATCATTGATTGATGCAACGTTAAAATTCTCAAGGATGCCAGAAACGATTAATTTTTTCTCATGGATCCAACATATGACAGATTCAGGTCAGATGAATGATTTAAGTTATTCTGAAAGTTTAGTGGTTGAAGGTCATCCAACACATCCATTATCAAAGACAAAGTTACCCTTAACTGAGGATGAAGTTAAACGATATGCGCCAGAATTTGAGAAAATCATTCCATTGAAAGTCATGTTAATCCATAAAGATGATAGTGTTACAACATCAATGGAAAATGATGAACAATTTATATTAGATTTTATTATTCCTGAATATCGTTATAAATTGAAAGCATTTTTAGAGCCATACCAATTAGAATTAAATGATTATAATGTATTGCTTGTTCATCCGTGGCAATATGAAAATGTTATCGTTAAACAATTTTCTGAATGGATAAAAGCTAGACAATTATTACCAACACCATTTGAAATTGAATCTAAAGCGACGTTATCATTTAGAACAATGGAACTTGTTCACAAACCATTTCATATTAAACTGCCAATCAATGTCCAAGCTACAAGCGCTGTGAGAACTGTGTCACCTGTGACTACAGTAGATGGTCCCAAGTTAAGTTATGAATTGCAAGATATGTTAGATATATATCCACAGCTACAAGTTTCAATGGAACCTTATGGTATTCATGCAAAGACGGATCCTGATATCGCAAGACATTTAGGGTGTATTGTGCGTTATCAACCTGTATTAGCGGATAATGGCACAACATTAGTAACAGCAAGTTTAGTGAACAAGAACCCGGTCGATAATAGTGTAATAGTCGACAGTTATTTGGATTGGTTAGGTGAAGGATTGACAGTAACTTCAATTGAGAAATTTATGAAATACTATGCTAAATCATTAATAGAACCACTTATCGCTTATATTCAAGATTATGGTATTGCGTTAGAAGCCCATATGCAAAATACAATTGTTAATCTTGGACCTGATTATCAAATGAAATTTATAGTTAGAGACCTAGGTGGTTCACGAATTGACCTTGCTACATTACAGCGTATTAAACCGGGTATCGATATTACAAATACCAGTTTAATTGCTGAAAACATTGAAGCGGTAATTGCTAAATTCCAACATGCTGTAATTCAAAATCAAATCGCAGAATTTATACATCACTTTTCAAATTATGAGCAAGTCGAAGAAGAGAACTTATACAATATCGTCAGTGATATCGTTTATGCAGCAATTGATCCTAATAAAGCACATGCTCAAGTGTTGAAAGAGGTATTATTTGGAGAAACAATAACGGTAAAATCATTACTACGTATGAGAATGGAGAGCAAGGTTAAACAATATGTCACTATAGACTTAACGAACCCGATCTATAAAGAGGTGTAAAAAATGGCACAAGTAAAAATCAATCTATCAAAAATTCAATATAATGCGAGTGTATTGCAGTCAATATTCACTAGTCATAACATTCAGTTTACACCAGTAGTTAAATGTGTGGGTGGCGATAGACGAATAGTTGAAACGTTAAAGGATGTAGGCATCACTCATTTTGCGGATGCGAGAATTGATAATATAACGAAGACTGTTGATGAGGATATAAGTTATACAATGATTCGCACAGGTAACCAGCAAGAATTAGAAGATATCGTTCGTTTCACTGAAATTAGTGTTCAAACTGAACTTGAAACAATTCGACGTATCAACGATATCGCTGCAAAGCAACAAGTGAAGCATAAAATTTTATTGATGGTTGATTGGAAAGATGCACGTGAAGGTATTTTGACATATGACATCGTCGATTACATTAATGAAATTATGAAGATGCATCATGTTTCAATTGCTGGTCTTGCATTTAACTTTATGTGCTTTCAGTCTATAGTTCCAACAGATCTTGACATCGAGATGATTAATCAATTTGTCGATTCAGTAGAGATGGAAACACAAATGCGCTTTCGAATTGTATCAGGTGGAAATTCTAGCTTGATACCTCAAATGCTCTATACAGATTTAGGAAAAATAAATGAACTAAGAGTCGGAGAAACATTATTTAGAGGCGTCGAGACGACGACGAATCAACCTATTGCCTCACTCTATCAAGACGCAATCATATTAGAAACAGAGATTGTAGAAATTAAACCACGTGTGAATATATCAACAGGTAAACATTATTTACAAGCAATTGTAGATATTGGAAGTTTAGATACGTATGTTGCTGAAATCAAACCATTACACCATCAAATTAAGGTGTTAGGTGCAACAAGTGATCATGTGATGATAGATTTAGAGAACCACGATCATTATCAAGTGGGAGATAAAATTCAATTTAGTCTTGGTTATAAAGCACTGGCTCATAGTATGTATATGCCTAATTTAGCTAAAACATATATATATGATGAAGTTGTCCAAAGCGTGAATCATCAGCTTCACACGCTAAAAACGAATGAATATTAAATAACTAAATATTCATTCAATTTCTTATTGACAGTGATAATTATTATCAATAAAATAAATATGTAATGATACATATTTAAGGAGTGAAGACAATGAAACATAGCTATAAGATTATGGGAATCTTGTTATTAACATTAACTGTGGCTTTATTAGCGGCGTGTGGTAGTGTGAGTGATAACGGTTCTGACAAATCTAAAAGCAACAAATCCGACAAGGAAACAGTATCAATTAAAAATGATGGTGGGACAACTAAAGTCGGTAAGAATCCAAAACGTGTTGTAGCATTAGAATTTTCATTTGTTGATGCACTAGCAGCTTTAGATATTAAACCTGTCGGTGTTGCTGATGATGGAGATAAAAATAGAATTTTAAAACCAATCAGAAATAAAATTGGTGATTATACTTCAGTAGGTGCACGTAAGCAACCAAACTTAGAAGAAATTAGTAACCAAAAGCCTGATTTAATCATCGCTGATAGCAATCGACATAAAGGTATTAAAAAGGATCTTGAAAAAATAGCTCCGACAATTATGCTTCCAAGTTTTGATAGTGACTATAAAGATAATCTTGAAGCATTTAAAACAATAGCTAAAGCAGTAGGTAAAGAAGATAAAGGTAAAGAAAGACTAAAAGAGCATAATGAATTAATGGATAAATACAGTAAAGATATCACGATGGACAAATCACAGCCGGTACTTCCTGCTGTAGTAGCTAAATCTGGTTTGTTAGCACATCCTGATAATACGTATGTAGGTCAGTTATTAAAAGAATTAGGTTTCAATAATGCTTTAAATAAAACAAAAACTGATCACCTTTCAAAATATCTTAAAGGACCTTACCTACAACTAAATTCAGAAGTCCTTTCAGACATTAACCCTGGTCGCATGTTTATTATGGCGGATAAAGGTGAAAATGATCCTAACTTGAAATCTCAAGAAAAAGATCCTGTTTGGCAAGACTTAGATGCTGTTAAGAATAATAGAGTATCAGTTGTAGATCGTAATACATGGGCGAGAGCGCGTGGTATAATTTCTTCTGAACAAATCGCTAAAGAATTAGTAGAAATTTCTAAAAAGCAAAAAGAAGATAAACAACAAAAGTAAGGTGAATGGTAAATGACTAAATTAACAAATGTTAGTCAGACCGACACAAAAGATCATAACATGTCAAAACGCACAACACTCACTTTTTTAGTGAGTGTATGTGCGCTTTTTGTCATTATTTATTTTAATCTTAGTGTTGGCTCGTCTCACATAGGTTTGGGAGATTTTAAGAACTATTTTTGGGATCATGTAGATACAAAGCAAACTTTTTTAATACATAATGTAAGAATGCCTAGAATGCTTGCCGGTCTTTTTATAGGTGCAGCGTTAGGTCTAGCCGGTTTACTTATGCAAGCAATGACGAGAAACCCACTTGCTTCACCACAAATTTTTGGTGTTAACGCAGGTGCATCGTTTGTTATTGTTACAATAACTATGATTATTCCTGCCCTAACTGCATACTCAACATTGTTGGCATTTATTGGGGCGTTTATCGGTGGATTAACAGTTTATCTATTGTCAGGTTCAGCTAGAGGAATGACACCTGTTAAACTTGCATTAGCTGGTATGGCAATTCATTTGTTTTTCTCAAGTTTAACGCAAGGCATAATTCTACTTAACGAAGATTCTACAACAACGGTAATGTTTTGGTTAGTCGGATCTTTATCAAGTATAAAATGGGCACAAATAATCGGTATCATACCTTGGTTAGTTATGGCATTTATAGCTACGATAATTATTTCAAGGCAATTGACGATTATGGAACTTGGTGAAGATTTAGCTACTGCTCTAGGTCAGAATGTTAAAGTTATTAGAATCGTTACAGGACTACTGGTTATTGTTCTTGCAGGAACATCCGTTTCAATTGCAGGTCCAATTGGTTTTGTTGGGTTAATTGTCCCTCACATTGTAAAGCATTATATTCGTACAGATTACAAGCTTATGGTGCCATTAACAATGATAATAGGTGCTGATTTATTGCTACTATCTGATGTGCTTTCTAGATTAATCACATACCCGTTTGAATCACCAGTTGGTATCGTGACGTCATTTATTGGCGCACTTTATTTCTTAGCAATAACGATTAGAGGGGTGGATCGTATATGATTCAACGTTTATCTTTTAAATATACAATCGTTGTCATATTGTTGCTTGTATCGTCAATTGTATCGCTTTCTGTTGGAGCTGTATTTATTAATCCGATTAACGTTATAAAAAGCTTACTATTACACGATAATTTTATATTAAATGAATATCGTACACCGAGAATGTTACTTGCGCTAATCGTCGGATGTAGTTTGGCGATATCGGGGTCGTTAATACAGGGTGTTGTTAGAAATCCACTTGCTTCACCAGATGTTATTGGTATAACTAAAGGAGCAAGTCTTTCTGCAGTAACAATTATTATGCTATTTCCGTCAGCACCATTATTTGTTTTACCTTTCGGTTCATTTGCAGGCGCATTAGTAATTAGTTTGATTTTGACTACGTTAATTTCTAAATTTAATGTTCAAGGTTCTAAACTAGCATTGATTGGATTAGCAATTGGAGCGATTTGTACGGCAATTGTGCAATTTCTATTAATTCGCAACCCGCAAGATGCAAACACAGCATTAGTGTGGTTAACAGGTAGCTTGTATGGTCATAATATGTCTAATGTATATGTATTATTGCCGTGGTTTATCTTATCATTACCTGTTATATTTTACTTCTGTCATCAGTTAGATATTTTAACGCTTGGTGATGATATAGCTATTGCACTAGGTACGAAAGTAAAAATGATTAAAATGATCTTACTATTTCTAGCTGTAACTTTAGCAGGGGCTTCTATTTCAGTCGTTGGTGGATTAAGCTTCCTAGGTCTAATAGCGCCACATATCGCTAGACGAATGGTAGGACATAAACATATTCATATTACAACTATGTCGGGGTTGATTGGCGCACTAATATTAGTAATTAGTGATGGTTTAGCAAGAGGCATTCATCCACCAATCGATATTCCGGTAGGTGTTGTAGTAGCAATAGTGGGTGTACCATACTTTTTATTCTTATTGAGGAAAATATAAGTTTTCAACTGTAATAGGAATTTTAAAGCAAATATATATAAAGTTGGTTATAAATTTACTCAAAAAGTAGATTTATAGGCCAACTTTTTTTATGATAGGAATAATATATGAAGTGTCATAGAATTTACATTTACATAATTATACATTATAGGTTATAATTATTGCTGTTGTTTTTTGTACGAAACTTAAATGACGTGAAAAGGAGGTCGTTTGATGAATCAATATAATAAATCGCAAATTGTCCGTGGTCGACTTAAATTTATAATTATGTCTTTAATTGGTATTATTCTTTTTTTAGTTCCCGTGACAGCAACAGTTGACGGTGAAAAGCAAAAAACGTTACCAGTAGCATTTTTAGCTGGCGTGTTAAAGGACTTAATAGGTGGAGCAATGCCAACACTAATTGTAGTAATCATTACATTATCAGGAATTTTGACAGTGTTATGTTCTACAGTATTTAAAAATAGATTAAAACCAGATAGTTTAATGAACAATGCGTTTAATGTGCGTTGGGTTTGGCTAGTACTGAGAGTTATCGCAGTTATTTTTGTGTGGATGACTTATTTAAAAGTGGGGAGCAAAGTTATTTACTCAAGTGATACGGGTGGCTTAGTATTCGATAGTTTATTGCCTACCTTAGTAACTGTATTTCTATTTGCAGCTTTATTCTTACCATTACTGATGGAATATGGATTGTTAGAATTACTGGGACCATTATTTAGACCCATTATGCGTCCATTATTTACATTGCCAGGTCGCTCTACAGTTGATAATTTAGCTTCATTTATTGGGGATGGTACAGTAGGCGTCTTGATTACGAGTAGACAGTATGAAGAGGGTTTCTATTCTAGACGTGAAGCAACTGTAATTTCAACAACATTTAGTGTGGTGTCACTAACTTTTGCTATTGTTGTTGCTAGTACGGTACACATGGAAAAGCATTTCTTTTATTTTTATTTAACTGTTATAGTTTCTTGTCTAGTCTGTGCGTTTATTTTGCCACGTATTTGGCCATTAAATAAAATTAAAGATGAATATGCAAAGGAAGTATCAGAGGAAACTAGAACAGAGCGTTTACCTGAAAATAAAACCGCGCTTGGACATGGCTTTGACATGGCTACAGAAGTAGGAATTAAAGCACCAGGATTTATTGCTTTCTTTAAATCAGGTTTTAAGACTGTAATTGATATGTGGTTTGTTATCTTACCAGTAGTTATGGCGATTGGGACAATAGCTACGATTATAGCGAATTATACTTCTGTGTTTGCCATTATAGGTAAACCGTTTGTACCGTATTTGGAATTATTGCAAATTCCGGAAGCAGCTCAAGCTTCAGAAACTGTATTAATAGGTTTTGCTGATATGTTCTTGCCTTCTATATTGATAGAAGGGGTTGGTAATAATATTACATTATTTGTAATAGGTGCTTTAAGTATAACGCAATTAATTTATTTATCTGAAGTTGGTGGTGTTATTTTAGGTTCGAAGATACCAGTAAGTATCTTTAAATTGTTTATTATCTTTTTAATAAGAACAATTATTTCATTACCGATTATTGCTTTAATGGCGCATCTTTATTTTAATTAAGTTTGATATAAGTTAGTATGACTGTCGATTAAGATTTGATCTTATCGACAGTTTTTTATTGTTAATTGAAAATATGGTGCACGCTTTCCGTGGGCCCAGCCTCAGCCTGTAGTCTTCGGCATGTGCTATTCCCACAGGAGTCGGCACCATTTTTAAATAAAAAAGTAATAATATTTATGGAACTGACTACTTAATGTATTATCGCTTAAAGCTAAATTCAAATAATAATGTAATAAGATAGGTTCTATTGTCATCATTTTATTGTTAATTGAGAATATGGTGCACGCTTTCCGTGTGCCCAGCCTCAGCCTGTAGTCTTCGGCATGTGCTATTCCCACAGGAGTCGGCACCATTTTCAAAAAAAAGTAATAATATTTATGGAACTGACTACTTAATGTATTATCGCTTAAAGCTAAATTCAAATAATAGTGTAATAAGATAGGTTGATGTAGCAATCAATTTATTTAAAATAATCAAGACATTGTCGCCCTCATCAATGATTAATTAAATGTTCTATATTAATATTAAATTGAATTCTAATTCGTATCCGATATTACAAATATAGATTAGACAGTTTCTCAACACTTAAACGCTACATAAAAAACGATATGCACGACAGCTATACGTACAAAAAACAAACTAAATGCCAAAGGACACTTAGTTTGTTTCATATAATATATTAATTAAAGCTAAATCATAACTTTAATTTAATTTCGATAGTACGGTTGCCTTAACAACCTCATTACCTAGTACAGGTGATTCCTCTGAATTTTTTGATTTGCCGCTGTGTGCTTCTTTAAAGGCATCACTTGATAACCAACCTTTGAAATCATCTTCAGATTCCCACCATGTATTTACATACATTTGATCGTAATCCGCTTCATTTTCTATTTGCCAAACCTCTATTTTGATAAAGCCTTGTAAATCCTCGATTTTACCACCTTTGGTAAAATGTGGTGCCATTTTTTCGGCATAGCCTTTTTTTAAATCAATTCTATTTGTAACTACATACATATCATGCACCTACTTTCTAATTTTGTACTGTTTATTATAACACTTTTCGCTAAAAATTATTTTTATAAACTGGTACCTTAAAAACGTTCTATCTGGTTCTTTTATAACTAACCAGAATTGTAGTAAAATTCAGATAATTAAATTTAATAATTTATTTTTTTCGAAACGAAGGGTGGAATTTATAGAATTTGCTAGTTATATGAGGTTCATTAATTTAATACAAAGGGGATATGTTGATGAAAATTTCATTAGCTCAATTTGAGCCGAATTTAGGAGACTTAAAGCAGAATATTAATGACATATGCGATATTTTAAAAACAGAGAGTCAATTTCAGTCAGATTTAGTATTATTTCCTGAATTATCAATTTCAGGTTATATAGAAGAAACTGAGTTATTAGATCGAGTAGCGATTGAAGATACTTCACGTATTTTACAAAAAATCATGGAAACATGTATTCAATACCATGTTGATACGATAGTTTCATTTCCTGAAGTCGATAGACAATGCTACTATATTACATCAGTGTATATAGACTGCAATGGGGAAATAATTGGAAAATATAGAAAGACGCATTTATTTGCAAATGAGCAAATGTTATTTGAGCGAGGCGATGAGTTTGTCGTTGTACCAACTAGATTCGGGAACTTTGGCTTAATGATTTGTTATGACTTAGAATTTCCAGAAGTTGCACGAATTTTAAAATTGAAAGGTGCAGAATTAATACTTATATCTACGGCGAATATGGCACCTTATCAAAAACATCAGGATATATATATTGCTAGTCGAGCGCTAGAAAATGAAGTACCTATCGCTATTGCTAATCAATTTGGAGTAAATGGTTCTTTAGTATTTTTTGGTCATAGTGCAGTGTATGATCATAATGCCAATTGTTTATTACAAGTCGATGATAAAGCAACAGTCGAATGTTTGGATTTACAGTTAACAACGGAACGTGATCCACAGTTAGATTATATCAATCAATTGCATCCTAATATTTATCAACAATTAAGTCATGCTAAAGGGGAGTGTGATATTAATGGAACAAGGTAAATTAAAGCAATCTTTATCACTCTATCAAGTTATTATGTTTGGTCTAGCGTATATGGCTCCAATGATAGTGTTTGGAACTTATGGAACTTTGTATGCAACAACAAGTGGTTATGTGCCATATGCCTATTTATTTGCAACAATTGCGATGTTATTTACGGCTTATAGTTATGGGAAAATGGCAAAGGTGTTTCCTTCAGCTGGGTCAGCATATACTTTTGTTTCTAAAAGTTTACATCCATCATTGGGATTTATGGTGGGTTGGACGATAATGTTGGATTATCTATTCTTACCATTAGTTATCTGGTTAATTGGCGCAGAATATTTAACGACAGCTTTTCCATTCATGCCAAATTGGTCGTGGATTATTATTTTTATAATCATCACTACTGCAATTAATATTATTGGTATTAATACTACAACTTCAATGAATTTATTAATCATGTTATTTCAAATATTAGTAATTATAATTTTTTTAGGTTTATGTATATGGAATGTAGTACATGGTATGGGTGAAGGTAGTCTATTAAGTCGTCATATATTTGCTATAGCAGGTCACCATATGTCGCCTATACTGGCTGGTGCCTCAATTGCGTGTTACTCTTTCTTAGGATTTGATGCGGTTACTACACTTGCTGAAGAAACTAAAAATCCAAGCAAGACGATACCAAGAGCTATAATGCTTATAACCATTATAGGTGGCTTTATTTTTGTAGCGGTCGCGTATGTATTATCGATTACAGTTCCTAATTTCAATGTAATTCATAATACAGAATCAGCAGCATTTGAAATTGCAAAAATTGTTGGAGGTAATTTCTTATCAGCTTTATTTTTAAGTGGATTAATCTTAGCTCAATTTGCTTCAGGTTTATCAGCGCAAACGAGTGGCGCTCGTATATTATATGCGATGGGAAGAGATGGAGTATTAAATAAGCGTATTTTTGGTTTTGTGGATAAAAAACATCAAACCCCTATATTTAATCTTATATTTATTGGGATTATTGGTACTATAGGTGTATTTATGACTATTAGTACGTCTACTTCTTTTATTAATTTTGGTGCATTTATTTCTTTTGCTTTTGTTAATATTTCTGTAATTGCTTATTATTATATAAAATTAAAGCAAAGAGAAGGATTCAAAAAATTGAGTTACTTATTTATACCAGCAATAGGTTGCATACTAGATATCAGTCTATTTGTGAGTTTAGACATACATGCCTTAATACTCGGTTCTGCATGGACGTGTATAGGATTTATCTATTTACTTGTATTGACTAAATGTTTTTCAAAATTACCACCAAGTTTAGCAATATAGATTTAACTGACAAGAGAATAATGATATATATTATGCAACAGTTTGTGAAATGTATTGAAGAATGGTGGAGTAATTTTTGTCATAAAAACTTACTGCTCCATTCTTTATATTCATATTTGAAATATATTGAACTCAAAAAAGACGAGATTTCGAAAAACGAAATCTCGTCTATTTATTAATGACTGATATTAACATCAGCTGAATTTAATTATTATTTTAAAGGCAGTTTAAAACGATTATTTAGTTATTTCATTGTAAATCTTTTGATCATTTTGCGTATAAATAATGTATTCATGGTCTTTTGTATCAATAATTACTCGGTTAGTTTTACCGAATGTTGAACCAATACGAGATACTTTATCTCTGTCTAATTTAGGCACTGCATGAATATTTTGATCTTGTGAAATATTTGTAATTTCACTTGTTGGAATTTTAATATCTGCTACTCTCCACTGAATTCGTACCTCATTATTGTCTTTTTTAACTGTCATTGCCATAAATGAACACATCCTTTAAATAATTTGTAGCTATATCATACAACATACTGAAATCGTTTTCAAGAGATTAGGTGATACTTATTTAAATTAGGTTATACTAATTGCGTGTACCGAAAGTATGTTCGCATTTTGTGCGTTTTTATGGTAAAATATAGCATATTAAGGAGTGATGAATATGACAGGTAAGACCCATGCCTCATGCGGTTTATTAGTAGGCGCATTAACTATAGAATATTACCATACTGATTTGTTTACATCTATTACTATTATAACGCTTGCTATTATTTCAAGCTTATTACCTGATATTTGTCATACACAAAGTAAGATTGGTAGAAGATTTAAATTATTGAGTTTAATTATTAGACTTATGTTCGGTCATCGAACCTTTACCCATTCTATATTGTTTATATCTATTATTACGGGGATATTATATTTTATTCAAACACCTAGTCATTATTTAATAGCAATTGTATGTGGCTTGTGTTCACATGTTATACTAGATATGTTAACGCCTAGAGGAGTTAAATTATTTTATCCGGTACCGATAAGTGTGAAGTTCCCGATTGTATTTAAGACGGGCGGTATGATAGATTTATCTCTTGCAAGTGCTTTATCAATTGGTGCATTTTATTTGTTTTTCAAATCATTTGTTGATGATTTAATCATGAAATTATTATGATTACAGTTGTATATGCTGTGATTATAATATAAAGTGAGAATACAGAATTTATAAAATCACTGTGTAAATAAAATATATTTTTTATATAATCTTTAGTCAATAAGGAGCGAAAATATGCTAGACAAGAAAGAGTTAGAAAAGTATAATCAAGCACATTTAATTGAATTTGAAAAAATGATGAGTTCAAATGAAAAGGAACAATTAGCTAATAAGGTTGACTCATTAAACTTATCTAACATTCGAGATTTGTACGAAGATTTATATGTGAATAAGCAAGTTATAGATGATGTAACTGAAGTTGATGAAGTCAAATACGAAGTCAAAAATACATTATCAGAATCATTGTTAAATGAATATGAAAGTATTGGAATAGATGCAATTAAAAATGGCAAGTTTGCAGTGTTATTAATGGCCGGTGGTCAAGGTACGCGTTTAGGGTATAAGGGACCTAAAGGTTCATTTGAAATCGAGGGTGTAAGTTTGTTTGAGTTACAAGCGAAACAACTTATTGCGTTACACGAACAAACGGGTGTCTATATCGATTGGTATATAATGACGAGCAAAGTAAATAATAGAGAAACTCAATTATATTTTGAAGATCAAGGTTATTTTGGCTATGATGCTGAGCATATACATTTCTTTGAACAGGATAACATTGTTGCATTATCTGAAGAAGGTAAACTGGTCTTGGATGCTGATGGGAATATTTTAGAGACACCAAATGGTAATGGTGGTGTGTTCAAATCCCTTAAAAAAGCTGGCTATTTAGCTGAAATGTTAGAAAATGGCGTTGAGTACATCTTTTTAAATAATATTGATAATGTTTTAGTTAAAGTCTTGGATCCGGTATTTGCTGGCTATACTTATAAGAACAGTAAGGAAATTACAACGAAATCTATCCAACCTAAACCTAATGAAAGTGTGGGTAGATTAGTACATGTAAATCAAAAGGATACGGTCTATGAATATTCCGAACTAGACGAAGCTGCTGCTAATCAATTTAATAACGCAAATATTGGCATACATGCATTTAAACTATTATTCATCAATGATGTTGTAGACTATGATTTACCATATCATCTTGCAATAAAGAATTTAAAGCAATTAGATGAAGATTTTGGGGTCATTGAACAACCGACGTTAAAGTTTGAATTATTTTATTTTGATATATTCAAATACGCAAATAGTTTTATTACATTACAAGTAGATAGAAATCAAGAATTTTCACCTTTAAAGAATAAAGAAGGTAAAGATAGTGTCGAAACAGCAACTGCTGATTTGAAAAGCATGAACTTGATTTAATAGAAGGTGGTATGCCAAATGGCAGATACAATAAAAGTAAATAAAAAGATGAGAAAGTCTTTTAATGACATCATACCTTTAACCTTTGGAGAAGAATTGGGAAATTCGATTTCACATGGTGTAGGTGCAATGTTGGTATTGTTGGCACTTCCGTATGCGGCAGTTCAAAGTTATATTGATAATGGATTCTTAGGCACATTAAGTGTGTCAGTCTATTTAATAAGTATTTTTATGATGTTTTTAGCATCTACAATTTATCATGCAATGCAAAATGATTCACCACATAAATATGTAATGAGAATTATTGATCATAGTATGATATTTTTAGCAATTGCTGGTACATATACGCCAGTGTTTCTTATCATAGTAGGTGGATGGTTAGGTTGGCTTGCAATGGCCATATTATGGGGAATAACAATTTGGGGTATTCTTTATAAATCCTTAGCTAAATATGTAAATCATAAATTAAGTTTAACGATGTATTTAGTTATGGGATGGATGGGTATTTTATTTTCCCCTTTAATTGTAATAAAAACGTCAGCGTTGTTTATTACTTTTATCGTCCTAGGTGGACTGGCATATACTGGAGGCGCTTGGTTCTATGCTCAAAAGGAAAGACCTTATTTCCATATGATATGGCATTTATTTATAATCATCGCGTCAGCATGTCATTTTATCGCTATCATTTTCTTGATTTAATTCAGAATAAAAGTTTTGTAATTAATATATCAAGTTTGGAAGCTCATCCTTAGAAAATGACTGTATATGAATGCTTATAAATTTGAAACTGTTCAAAGTTAAGTAACTAAATATTTAATTAAATTTCAGGTTAATCTCGTTCTTTACGAGGTTAGCCATTTTTAATGTTAATTTAGCAAAAACGCCAGCATGTTATTCGTATTACCGTTAATATACGATAATTTCTGTATCGGTCAAATGGTGTAATTTGACCTTTAGTTATTGCACATCTTTCAAATTAATGGTTTATTTTAAAAGTACTTGATTCAATAAAATCAGGTTAGGAGGTATGTTATGAATATAAAATCTATAGGTATTGTTATAGCATTATTATTAATTATGTTCATGTCTGCAATTGAAACTTCTATTGTGTCATTAGCGTTACCGACAATAAAGGATGATTTAAATGTCACTTCATCTATCTCATTGATTTTTGCTGTTTATTTTATTGCCATTGTAATTGCGAATCCAATAGTTGGGGAATTACTTGAACGTACTAGAATGATTTACATAACAATGTTTGGTTTGTTATGTTTCACGATCGGTAGTTTATTTTCAGGACTAAGTGAAACATTTACTATATTAATTATTTCAAGATTTATACAAGGATTGGGTGCAGGAATAATGATGGCCTTATGTCAAATTGTTCCTAAACTTGCATTTGAAATTCCACTGCGCTATAAAATTATGGGGATAGTTGGTAGCGTTTGGGGCATTTCAAGTATTATTGGGCCGGTACTAGGTGGCGGAATACTTGAATTTGCATCATGGCATTGGTTGTTTTTTGTAAATATTCCAATTGCAATATTAGCAATGGTACTTGCATTGATGACCTTCCATTTCGATAACGAAACCTCATCGACTGAGAATGGTCGCAAGAGTAAGCTAGATATTAGAGGTTTAACACTTTTCTACATATTTATATTCTTTTTATTATTTGCTGTTATGAATACGTCTCATATTTATTTGAATGTAATTGCATTTGTAGTAGCCTGTATCGTTGCAATGATTTTATATAAAAATGAAAAATCGATCAGTATGCCATTCGTACCTGTTAAAGAATTTAACAAAATGATAGTACTCGTTTTTACGACTGACTTTCTATATGCAATTATGTTAATGGGGTATAACCTTTATATGCCAGTTTATTTACAAGAAGAATTGAAATTATCGCCGTTACAAAGTGGGTTTGTCATTTTCCCAATATCATTTGCTTGGTTAATGTTAAACTTTTCCTTAGCAAAAATTGAAATGCGCTTATCACGAAAGATGCTATATTTGGCTGCTTTTACATCATTGCTACTATGTTCAATTTTAGTGTTTGTCGGTACAGAACACCCACTATTTATAGCATTTAGTTTGTTGTTTGCGGGTGTAAGTTTTGGAACAGTTTATACTAAAGACAGTGTGATTACTCAAGAAGAAACATCTCCTGAACATATGAAGCGGATGATGTCACTTTATACATTGACGAAGAGTTTAGGAAATTCAATTGGTTCAACCATAATGGGTTATGTGTATGCAATGTCAATATTGTTTATAGGCCTACAAATTCATAATGTATTATTGTTAGTTTGTATTATTCTATTCATTTTAATTATTTTATGGTCTTTCATGTATAAACCGCACATAGATAACAATGGTAGTTAGCAATGTGACAGACGATGAGTTGAAACAAGGGTTGAAATATTGGAATTTTAGCTCTTGTTTTTTTGTATTTGGTAACTACTTGTTATAATGGTAGTATATTAATATTATTGTTTGGAATAAGTTCTAAGAAGCTGAACTATTATTTTAAGGGGAGGACAGTAAGCAATGAAATATATAAGATACTTGATAACCACGCTTATTGTACTTTCTGTGTTTATTATTTCAGGTGCTATATTTTTAGCGTTTTTAGGCTTCGGTTTATATGGACTCAGTAGAATTTTGATTTATTTCCATTTAGCATACTTCGGTTATAATAAAAACTTTTACGATAACTTATTTTATTATGGTAGCTATATCGTATTAGGTTATTTCACATTATTTATCATTGAAAATTTAATGGATTATTTTAGAAAGAAATTACCAGACAATCCTTACTTTCAAGGATTAACTTATCACTTAATTACATTTACTGTAACCACTTTGTTATTCTACTTCATTGTTCACATACACTATACTTATATCAATATTGATTTTTGGGTTATTGTCGTTATTATTGGAATATTATTTATATGCAAAGAAATCTTTTATCCCGATAGCGAAAATTTAAATCAAAAAAAGTAAGCAAATGACGATAGTATGTCAAAGTTAAGATAATGCTATCGTCATTCTGTTGAATATTAAGGAGTGACAATATGCAAAATCAAACACTACCTAAGTCACAAAGAAATATGATTGTTGCGGTTATGATTGTGAGTGCTTTTGTAGCAATATTGAACCAGACTTTATTAAATACGGCTCTGCCTCATATTATGAAAGGTCTTCACATCACTGAAAACACATCACAATGGCTGGTAACAGGGTTTATGCTAGTCAATGGTGTTATGATTCCATTAACTGCATTTTTAATGGATAAAATTAAGACGCGTCCATTATTCTTAATGGCGATGGGGATTTTTTTAATTGGTTCTATTGTAGCGGCTTTAGCACCTACTTTTCCTATATTAATGTTAGCTCGTGTAATCCAAGCTATTGGTGCAGGAGTGATTATGCCATTAATGCAATTTACATTATTTATGCTATTTCCAAAGGATGAGCGAGGATTTGCTATGGGATTAGCTGGTTTAGTTATACAGTTTGCTCCTGCTATTGGACCTACACTTTCAGGGCTGATTGTTGATACCATGAGTTGGCGTATGCCATTCGTAGTAGTTGTAATAGTAGCGTCTTTAGGATTTATTTTCGGAGCTATTTTCTTAAAAAGCTATAACGAGACTAAAGATACAAAATTAGATAAACGTTCAGTTATATATTCTACTTTAGGTTTCGGCTTGATGCTTTATGCTTTTAGTAGTGCAGGTAATTTAGGATTTCATAATCCAATAGTGTTAGTATCACTTGCAATTAGTTTAGTAATTATTGGTGCATTTATTAGAAGACAGATCCGCATTAGTAATCCACTATTAAATATTATTGTATTTAAAAATAAAGTATTCTGCTTAACAACTATTTCATCGATGATAGTAATGTTATCAATGGTTGGACCAGCATTATTAATTCCATTATATGTTCAAAATGCCTTAGGGTTGTCAGCGTTATTGTCAGGACTGGTGATTATGCCAGGAGCAATTATCAATGGTGTGATGTCTATCTTTACCGGGAAATTCTATGATAAGTATGGTGCTAGACCACTTGTCTTAACAGGTTTCACTTTATTAACTATTTTCACAGTTATGTTGTGTTTCTTAAAGGCGGATACATCATATACGTATCTCATTATTGTGTATGCGTTAAGAATGTTTTCAGTTTCATTATTGATGATGCCACTGAATACAGCAGGAATTAATTCACTAAGTAATAAAAATATTTCTCACGGAACAGCAATTAGTAACTTTGGACGTGTCACAGCTGGGTCGTTAGGTACTGCATTAATGGTAACCATAATGTCAATTGGATCAAAAAACTTTGCGCCTGATCCAAGTGCCAATGAATCACAGGCAATGATACAGAGACAAGCAATAGCTGCAGGTGTTGATCTTTCTTTTGCTGTTGTGAGTGTATTGGTGTTTATCGGACTGATTATTGCTTGCTTTATAAAAGAAAATAGAGCAGAAACAAAAGTGAATACAAGAGAAGTGTAGACTTCCTGCCGAGGAGTTAGTCATTTATTTTTATAAATTATAAATAAATTGAGCTAACTCCTTTTTTATTAGTTAAAATATATTTATACTGGAGACAACGATTAACAACAAATGTAGGTATAGTTTGTTAGAATTAATTTATTCATATAGTAAAGATTTTAAGTATGTAACTTTAAGGGGGACGCATTGTGTTAACGATCGAGCAAGTTAAATCAATAGTAGGTGAAATCAAAGACCCTATCATTGGTGTACCATTGAAAGAGTCAGAAGGTATTGTAGATGTCTCAATAAAAGAAGAGATTGAGCATGTTAGTGTGAAAATTGCTATTGCTCAATTAGGTGGACAACCTCAATTAGAATTGCAAATGGCAATTGTTGAAGCTTTAAAAGAAAATGGAGCGAACACGGTAGGAATAAGATTCGAAGAACTACCTTCAGATAAAGTTGAATCATATAGAGGCGTAAATGATGATCAGCCACAAACAATAGAAGGTTTATTGTCAAAAGATAATCCAGTTGAATTTATTGCGATTGCATCAGGTAAAGGTGGCGTCGGTAAATCAACAGTCGCTGTTAATTTAGCAGTATCACTTGCCAGAGAAGGTAAGAAAGTCGGATTAGTAGATGCAGATATTTATGGTTTTAGTGTTCCAGATATGATGGGCATCGATGAAAAGCCGGGTGTACAAGGTAAAGAAATCATTCCTGTAGAACGACATGGGGTCAAAGTTATATCAATGGCATTCTTTGTGGAAGAAAATGCACCAGTTATATGGCGAGGTCCAATGCTAGGTAAAATGCTTACGAATTTCTTTATGGAAGTGCGTTGGGGTGAATTAGATTATCTATTATTAGATTTACCACCTGGAACTGGTGATGTTGCGTTAGACGTCCATTCTATGTTGCCTTCTAGTAAAGAAATTATTGTAACAACACCTCATCCAACAGCAGCGTTCGTAGCTGCTAGAGCTGGAGCAATGGCGAAACATACTGAACATTCAATCTTAGGCGTTATTGAAAATATGTCTTATTTTGAAAGTAAAGAGACGGGAAATAAAGAATATGTATTTGGTTCAGGTGGAGGAGAAAAACTTGCTGAAGAACTACAAACAGATCTCCTAGGGCAATTACCATTGGAACAACCATCATGGAATCCGAAAGATTTTGCACCTTCAATTTATCAAGAGGATGATAAATTAGGGCAAATATATCAATCAATAGCGCAACAAATCATTGAAAAAACAGCTAAATAAAGCTGATTTAAGGATGGAGAGAAATTATTTTAATTTCTCTCCATTTTTTACTTGCATTTATTTGTAATGATGTTAGAATTATATCTTGTGACCTGACAACAGGCACTACAGACGCAACAAAAAAACAATTTATAAATCACTAAAATAATTGTTGACTTTGATTGTGAGACTTGATATTATATAAAAGTCGTCAAAAACGGCAAAAACATTATTTAATATCATTTTGAAAAAAGTGTAAAAAATATACTTGTTAACTTCAAAATAATAGTTTAATATTATTAAAGTAATGTTAATTGATTGTTACGAAATATTAATTTCTTATTGACAAGATATTAACGGACATGATATAGTGATAAAGCAACTATTTAAATGAACATTGAAAACTGAATTGCAATATGTCAACGTTAATTCCGAACACAACGATAATCGTTGGTTCAAAAAACGTGTTAATGATAACACAAATTAGTATTTTATGAGCTAATCAAACATCATAAT
>NZ_JBICNX010000289.1:0-559 GCF_043107035.1 Staphylococcus sp. 231237_7MaSpsaltlick | reverse complement strand
ATATTATGTTTATGCAAAGTTTTAACGAAACCACTCGCTACTGTATCATAATATTGTTGTTTTGATTCCCCTGCATCTGATAGATCTTCTAAAGGTAAAATGAGATATAATTTTTCAATTTCTTCTTGATTGTTTACTACATAATCAAATAATGGATTATCTTTGATTCTAAATACCCGGTTAAGAATAACTCCTAAATGCATATTTTGTCCCCTAATCTTCTGGATTTAAAGTAACATTTTATTGGAATATTAGTTACTACTAAGCTACCTTGCTTTTTTTAGCATTATTAAATTGAATTAGCTTATATGAAATATTTTCTTTGTATAATACTTCTTTATTTATACCCTACTTTCCTTATATGTAAATATAAAGGCTTTAGAACATTATTCACTCAAATTCAGGGTATAATTCAAAAAGAGGTGAATTTAATATGAATAAAGATAAAGTACTTTATAAAATAGAAAATATATTGAATCAATCAAGAATTGGTGTCTTATCAACTGCACATAACAACGTGCCTAATAGTAGATATATGGTTTTTTATAATGATGATCTT
>NZ_JBICNX010000288.1:0-559 GCF_043107035.1 Staphylococcus sp. 231237_7MaSpsaltlick | reverse complement strand
AGTATATATTATCTTTTTTTAAACATTTATGGCTAATCCGCGTACCAAGCTGTGCAATAATCATTTGAACTATAAACCAGTAAAGTCCATAATATATTATCTTTTTCATTGATTTATTTCCTGTTTTTTTCTGTATAGCTTGGATTCTCTTTATTCAATAACCAGTTCCCTACAGTTAAATACGTTGCGTACGCACTCCAAAGCATGTACGGCACCAATAGTATGCCAGCAATTTTCTTCGTGTTGAAAAATTTTACTGTTGTAGTTATTACCGCCCCAAGTAACACAAAACTCTCTATCAAAGCACTAAATCTTAACTTGTATTTAAAATACAATATCGACCATAAATAGTTTAGACCTAATTGTGTATAATATATAACTTTTAAATTCTTGTCATTTGATTTATTAGTAACGATTGCATAAGCTACACCCATTGTTGTATAAAGTATTGGCCACACAATAGGAAATAGATAGCCTGGCGGTGAAAAAGGAGGTTTTACATTCTTCTTATAGTCTTTACGCGCGTTTTTAACTGCAAATTTCCCTATAAGTTTCCCAC
>NZ_JBICNX010000287.1:0-560 GCF_043107035.1 Staphylococcus sp. 231237_7MaSpsaltlick | reverse complement strand
CCATTCAGGATAGTCTCCTTTTTCAATAGATTCATAAAGGTCCTTACGATGGAAGTCAATATCTTTACCATGTAATATTTGCGCTTCATCCCATACTAAGCTTTCCAAGCCTTGAAGTGGTTTCCAATGGAATTTTACAAAATATGATTGTCCTTCACTATTTACTAGACGGAATGTATGAATACCGAAACCTTCAATTTGTCTGAAGTTTTTAGGTATACCTCGATCACTCATTGCCCAGACTGTTGTATGCGTAGATTCAGGGTTCTGTGCGAAAAAGTCCCAAAATGTATCATGTGCTGTACCACCTTGAGGCATTTCATTATGTGGTTCTGGTTTAACTGCATGAATTAAATCTGGAAATTTAATCGCATCTTGGATAAAGAATACTGGAATGTTATTACCTACTAAATCAAAAATACCATCCTCTGTATAAAATTTAGTCGCAAATCCGCGTACATCTCTTACAGTATCAGGAGAACCTTTTGAACCTTGAACAGTGGAAAATCTAACGAATACGGGAGTTGTTTTTTCGGGATGAGTTAAAAAATCTGCTGAAG
>NZ_JBICNX010000286.1:0-562 GCF_043107035.1 Staphylococcus sp. 231237_7MaSpsaltlick | reverse complement strand
TGTTGAACTATCTACGCATTATTTAGGTAATGAAGATATCAAAGATAACAATACGATTCGGTTTGTACATGAGCCCTTAGGTTTTAACTTGGATTTAAAAGTCGTTAAAACGACACGTTCACATCCTTTGACGCATCAACCTGTAGAAGTTGAATTCAATAATGCTAAAACAGACATCGTGCAAATACAACAAAAGATGATGAGAGATATTAAAAATAATAACGATAAAGCAGCAGGTAGTGTTCAATTCACCTTACCTGAAAATTATTCGGATATTGTAGGGGTGACAACAGTAGATGACTGATATAAATCACAGATGGTTGAGAGATAATGAAAATGAACTGTTTTTCCCAATCACGCATATTAACGCTGTTGAAGGGTTAGAAGGTGTATCACTTACTGATATTAACGACAAAATAACTGAAATAAATAATACATTAGATACTGCCAACACAACATTAAAGAAACAACAAGAAACAATTGATTTGCTTACGCAACAGCTAACTGCGACACAGTCAGATTTGGGGAAAATTGTTGGAGATTCCGGTTGGATTGATTATTC
>NZ_JBICNX010000285.1:0-563 GCF_043107035.1 Staphylococcus sp. 231237_7MaSpsaltlick | reverse complement strand
GTTTAGTTATATTTATATTTTTCAAATTATTTTGTGAAGCTCCTATAATGGTAATATCATTCATAAATTAAATTGCCCTCCATTGTAATTTTTAACAATTAATAGTATAGATAAAGTTAAAAGATTAGTAGAATTTCGAAATAGGTTACATTACAAAAACAGTATGTAGAATATCTAATATTTTATCGTAGATTATAAGTTATCTTAATGAAGTTAAGTTCATTTTATTTTTATAAAAACCTAACAATAAGAGACTAACAACAAAGTTATAACTTTGCTGTTAGTCTCTTAGATAATAAATACTGATTGATATTATAAAATTATGCTTTTAATTTTTTAATAATTTCTCTATTGAAATCATCTAAGTCATCTGGGACACGACTTGTTACAATATTGTTATCTATTACAACTGATTCATCAACAACGTGTGCACCAGCATTAGATAAATCTTTACGTACATTGATAACGCCAGTTATTGTGCGGCACTTTAAATCATCAGTATCAACTAGTAAAAGTGGACCATGACAAATCGCAAATGTAGGCACATCATTTTGAGTAAAATA
>NZ_JBICNX010000284.1:0-565 GCF_043107035.1 Staphylococcus sp. 231237_7MaSpsaltlick | reverse complement strand
ACCCCCATTTTTATAAAATGTTTGGATTTTTTCTTTTAGTGTTTCTTCCTTAACTTTTTTAAAAACAATTCTATGTTGCTCTGCATATTCAATTTCTAATTTGTCTCCAATATTTAAACCTGCTTTTTCCATAATTTCTTTACTAATACTGATTGCCTGACCATTCCCATACTTCATAACTTTTGATTTATATTGAAACAATTTTAATCACCTCATTATAAATGATAACAAACGTACTTACATATGTACATACTTAAATTATGGAGTTTTTCCATTCATTCAACGTATATAATGTCGAGGTAAGTGTTCTCGACGTAAACAAATCCATTTCTCAGAACTTAATTAGAAAAGAGCACTCATTCTATTGATATGAGTGCTCTTTTCTTTAATTTTTATATGAAAGGGACTTTTTGTTGCATTTCCTCATATCAATACTACTTAATAATCATTAATTTCACTTATGAAATACCATACGTTAAAAATGGCTATCCTAACATCAATGATATTAGGATAACCAAAATATAATTTTGTTTTTAATGTTTATTTGATAGGGGGTGTAACTAAG
>NZ_JBICNX010000283.1:0-565 GCF_043107035.1 Staphylococcus sp. 231237_7MaSpsaltlick | reverse complement strand
TGCTTTACCCCCTGCATAAGACCGTTCTCTAAGGAATTGATCTGCACCTAATAACAATAGATATTCTGTCATATTAGCCTCCTCATTTTATGAAATTCTTATTATATAAAAATAATACCATATAAATTTAAATTATAAAATACTGATAAAATGAATTGCAGGGTATCTATATAGGCATTTCTTATAAGATGTTAGCTTTAAAGATATAGATAAAAACTCAAGAATATTTACTTAATCTGTGCAGTTGTAATTTTGGAATTGTTTACTAAAGAAAAAATACTAGATAGGCAAGATCAGTTAAGTGAATAGGGTACCCTTATAAATTTAGAACAAATATTACTTACAGAAGTATTGTAGAAAGGTTTGTTATTTTTAGTAGGAAAATAATTATAATAGGGGTTAACTGCTATAATGATAAAAGGATTGAAGTTGTGTAGCTTTGAAGAACGAGATAACACTTTAAATATTTATATGGACTCTAATTCAGAAAATATCAATTGAAGTTTCTAGACACGCTCACAAACTATTTAAAATGAACTATGAGAATACTTCTGCTGCAAAATAC
>NZ_JBICNX010000282.1:0-566 GCF_043107035.1 Staphylococcus sp. 231237_7MaSpsaltlick | reverse complement strand
ACATTTTGCTGTGCTGTTTTTTAACTTGTATTAAACACACCACATAAGTTTACCTATATATACAAAAAACATAAATATTATTAAATTTTTTTATACTGATATATTAAATATTTATCATAATAGTTGATATTTCTTTATATTACTTATTACTTGTGCTATCATTTTACATAAATTAAAAGGTATGAGGTGAAACAATGAAAGTATTAGTGTACTCATCAAATAAGGGTGGAGTAGGTAAGTCTAGTATAGCCTTAAACGTTGCAGGTTACTTAGGATTAAAACGCAAAGTATTATACATTGGGCTAGATGGTCAAAAGAACTCTAGTAACGTCCTAAGAAAAGAGACCCCAACCAATACTATTTATGATGTTTTAAATGGTTCGATTGATATAAAACAAGCAATATATGAAAGCAATTTTAAAAATGTTTACTATGTACCTGAGAATAGAAAACTGGATAATACAAGCATTAATAGAATAGCCATCAAAGAGCTCACAGAGCCCATTTACAGAGACTTTGATTACATTGTTATAGATTGTCCACCTCAGCTTTCAAGTATTGTATAT
>NZ_JBICNX010000281.1:0-569 GCF_043107035.1 Staphylococcus sp. 231237_7MaSpsaltlick | reverse complement strand
TGATGGAACATTTGGTCACCTAATACCACACCAGCAGTGCCCGAAATAACACCAATAGGTGTATCATTTGAGTTTGCCTTTCGAATATATCGACCATCTAAAGTGACGATATAACCATTCGGTATTTCTTGACCTGATTGGGATTCAAAATACTCTGCATAGTCACCGAAGTTTTGTCCAGCTTGGATTGTACCTTTTGACTTAATATTTCCTGAAACACTTCGTATTTCTACTGAAGTGTTAGCTTTTGAAATACTATCGGCATTATAGCCCCATACCGTAACATAATTATCTTCTGTTAATACACCACGACTATTTAAAATCAATTGACCATATTTACCTTGTGTTGTTTTAGATTCAAGCGAATTGATGATACCGGAACGCGAACCCCAAGCATGTGAGTTCATACCTGCACCTAATAACCAAGAACGATCAGAATGTGCATATGAATCACCTGTTGTAGCGATTACTGCAGAACGTCTTGATAATGCTCCTGACCCTGTCGAGCCACCCATAAATCCCCCGCGTACTGCAGTCGGTACATCTTTGTAAACTTGTTTAAACAATAC
>NZ_JBICNX010000280.1:0-569 GCF_043107035.1 Staphylococcus sp. 231237_7MaSpsaltlick | reverse complement strand
ATATTAATAGGAGGCCTCAATCATGCAGAATATACAAAGTACATTAGAAACTGAAGCAATATTTAGTGACGATAATCAACATCGTTACTTACTCAAAAAAACGTGGGACAAAGATAAAAAGATAATTTCAGTTATAACTTGTTATCCAAATTTTGAAGGAACCAAAAAATTAGATTTAACGACTCAATTAATTCTAAATAAAGTATCTGAGATGAAAGACTTCGGATCAATTAATTTTGTGAACCTATATTCAAACATGATAACAACCACAAATATAAAGCATATGGCAAATAGTCATGATAAGCATACTGATATTCATATTATGAAAGTAGTGAAAGAATCGGATGAAGTGATATTAGCATGGGGTGCTTACGCTAAAAAACCGATTGTTGAAATGCGTGTCAATGAAATATTAGAGATGTTGAAACCTCATAAGAAGAAAGTAAAGCAACTTATTAATCCAGAAACAAATGAAATCATGCATCCACTTAATCCAAAAGCAAGAAAAAAATGGATATTAAGATTTTGTGAATAAATTTATCATCAAAGTGACGGTCTTCATTCTAGAC